>NZ_JBHTRF010000049.1:0-64785 GCF_042796115.1 Kitasatospora sp. NPDC056446
AGTGCCCGTCGAGCGTGGTTCCGGGCGCTCTGGTGGCGCCCTCCGGGGCGCGGTGGCGCCCCGCGGGGGCCCCCCCCCGCGGGGGGGCCCGGGCTCGCTGCTGCGAGCCGGGCCCCATCGGCGTGTCCGTCCGGGTGCCTGTCGGCGTGTCCGGGTCCTCTAGGAGACGATGAAGGCCGCCAGCTTCGCCACTCCGTCGATGATCTGGGCCTGCGTCAACGAGCTGATCGAGAGGCGCAGCAGCCGCTCGCCGCCGCCCGCCGGGTAGAACGGCGCCATCGGCGTCCACAGCACCCCGTAGTCGCGCGCGCAGCGCTCCATCGCCGCGTCGTCGGCGGCGAACGGCACGGTCAGCACGGCGAAGAAGCCGCCGTCCGGCCGGTTCCAGGAGACGCCCAGCCGGCGCCGCTCGGAGGCCGGGAAGTGCCGGTCCAGCTCCCGCAGCAGGGTGTCCATGCCGGCCGCGTAGTGGGCCGTGGCGCGGGTGTTGGCGGCGCGCAGGCGGCAGTCGTGCGCGAGCAGCATGCCGCCGATGACGGCCTGGCTGAGCGCGGGCGTGTTGACCGTCGTCATGCTCTTCAGCTTGGCCAGCTCGTCCGCGAGCAGGCCGCGCCGCCCGCCGGGCCCGGTGACCTCCTGGTCGGCGACGACGTAGCCGAGCCGGGCGCCGGGGAAGCAGGTCTTCGCGAAGGAGCCCAGGTGGACGACCCGGCCCCGGCGGTCGAGCGCCTTGAGGGTGGGCCGCAGGCCCGGCGTGCGGGCGAAGAAGCCGTACGGGTTGTCCTCGATGACGAGGAAGCCCTCCTCCTCGGCCACCTCCAGCAGCCGGGTGCGCGCGTCGACCGGCATGCTGGTGCCGGACGGGTTGGCGAAGTCCGGGACGACATAGAGGGCGCGCGGGCGGCGCCCCTCGGCGCGGACGGCCCGGGCGGCGGCGCGGACCGCCTCCGGGTCGGGGCCGCCGTCCGGGCCCTCGGGGACCGGCCGGGTGGTCAGGTCGAGCAGCCGGGCGGCGCCGGTGACGCCGACGTAGCAGGGCGAGCTGACCAGCAGGACGTCGTCCGGACCGGCGCACAGCGCGCGCAGGGTGAGCAGCATGCCCTCCTGGGCGCCGACGGTGAGCACCAGCGCCTCGGGGGCGACGGTCAGGCCCTCGTCGTTGGCGAGGGTGCGGGCGACCAGGTCGGCGATGATGCCCTTGGTGGGGCCGTACTGGAACAGCGCGGTGCGGACGGCGTCCCGGCCGAGGCCGCGGTCCGCGAGGTGGGCCAGGAAGCGGTCCAGGTGGGCCGGGACGTCCTCGGGCTCGAAGAAGCCCTCGTAGGGGCGGCCGGGGGCGAAGGAGACGGCGTCCGGGTAGCGGGTGGTCGCCTCGTTCAGGAAGGTCATCGCGTCCAGCAGCGGATCGGCGAGGGAGGCGTGCAGGTCGTCCAGTGCGAGCATCACCGCAGGGCCTCCCGGAGCCGCGCGGCGGCGTACGCCTGGGCCTCGGCGGCCGCGTCCAGGGTGCCGGTCATGGCGAAGAAGCCGTGCGGTACGCCCTCGAAGCGGCGCAGCTCCACCGGGACCCCGGCCGCGCGCAGCGCCTCGGCGTACTGCTCGCCCTCGTCGCGCAGCGGGTCGTACTCGGCGGTCAGGACGGTCGCGGGCGGCAGGCCGGCCAGGGTGGCGGCGCGCAGCGGGGAGGCGTACGGGCTCTCGCCGTCGGCCGGGTCGGCCAGGTAGTGGCCCCAGTACCAGTCGACCGAGCGGCGGTTGAAGAACGCCGGGTCGTCGTGCTCACGCAGCGAGGGGGTGTCGGCGCCGTGGTCGGTGTTGGGGTAGACGAGCAGCTGGTGGCGCAGGGCCGGGCCGCCGTCGGCGCGCAGCAGCAGGGTCAGGGCGGCGGTGAGGTTGCCGCCGGCGCTGTCGCCGCCGAGCGCGAGCCGGTCCGGGTCGATGCCGAACTCCGCGGCCCGGTCGACGAGCGCCAGGAGGGCGGCGCGGCAGTCGTGCAGGGCGGCGGGGAAGGGGTGTTCGGGGGCCGGGCGGTAGCCGACGGACACGGTGACGCAGCCGACGGTGTTGGTGAGCCGGCGGCAGACCGCGTCGCTGGTGTCGGGCGAGCCGAGGGTCCAGCCGCCGCCGAACAGGTAGAGCAGGGCGGGCAGTCGGCGGCCGGGCGGTTCGGGCCGGTAGAGCCGCAGGGCGAGTTCGCCGCCGGGGCCGGCGACGCGGTGTTCCTCGACGGCGGCGACCGGCTCGGGGGTGCCGGCCGCGGCGCGGATGTCGGCCAGGTCGGCGGCGCGGGCCTCGGCGAGGGTGAGGGTGTAGAGCGGCGGTGCGCCGCTGCTCGCGCGCCGGGCGCGCAGGGCCTCGGCCTGGGGGTGCAGGGGCATGGGTGGTCCCGTTCTGGAGCGGCGGGGTTCAACGGTCGGGCGTGGTGCGGCGGTACGTGGTGCGGTGGCACGTGGCACGCGGTGCGGCGGTGCCGGTGGTGCGTGGTCGGGCGGTCGGGGCGTCAGGCGCTCAGCGGTCGGCCTCGACGTACACGGTCTCGTCGGTGCGGAAGGCCGTGTCGAGGTCGGCGACGTCCGGGCGGACGCCCTGGCGGTAGGCGCAGTGGCGGATCTGCTCGGGCGCGAAGCCGGCCAGGGCGAGGACGTGCCGCAGCTCGTCCAGGTCGTAGATCCACTGGTGGCCGTAGTACCGGAAGATCTGGTTGACCAGGAACGCCGGGCGGTCCGGCATCGGCGGGCCGAAGCCGAGGGTGGTCAGCCGCCGTCTGTGCTTGGCGAGGAAGCCGTCGCCGGTGGCGTAGCCGGCCAGGTAGCGGGCGAGGTCGGGGGTGGTCACGCGCAGGACGCCGCCGGGGCGCAGCACCCGCCGGGCCTCGCGCAGCCAGCCGACCGCGACGGGCATGGTGACGTGCTCGATCAGGTGCTCGGCGTACACCCAGTCGACGCTGGCGTCGGCGAAGGGCAGCGGCTCGGAGATGTCGAGCTGGGTGAACCAGCGGTCGCCGTCGACCCGGTAGAGGGTGCCGGGCTCCGTGACGGCTCCGGGCTCCGTGACGGCTCCGGGGTCGGTGCCGCCACCGGATCCGGTGCCGGCGCCGGGACCGCGCAGGGCGGTGAGGTCGGTGCCGAGGCCTTCCGGGTGGGCGGTCCGGAACGCCGCGAACTCGATGCCGGTCAGGCCGAGTTCGCGGAAGTCCGCGTGGTCGCGGGGCAGTCCGCCGGGGCGTGCTTCGAGCGTGTCGCAGGTGGCGACCTGCGCGCTGAAGCCGTCCAGGCGGGTGGCCAGGTCGTCGGGGTCGTCCCAGTCCCAGCCGGGGAATCTCTCGGTCTGTGCGGTCATCTCGGGTTCTCTTTCTCGGAAGTACGTGCCGCGGGGGCCGCGCGGTTCACCCGCCGGCGCCGGGTGCGCCGGCCGGGCGGTTCAACCGGTGGCGCAGGGCCAGGGGGCGAGGGCCGTACGGTCCAGGTCGGCGAGCCGGGGACGGCCCAACAGGGCCATGGTGTGTTCGAGTTCGTCGCGCAGCAGGTCGAGCACCCGGTGCACCCCGGTCTCGCCGCCGGTGGCGAGGCCCCAGAACACCGGACGGCCGACCAGGACGGCCCGGGCGCCGAGGGCGAGGGCGACGGCGATGTCCGCGCCGGTGCGCACGCCGCCGTCGAGCAGCACCGGCAGTGCGGCCGGGACGGCCTCGACCACCTCGGGCAGCGCGTACAGGGCCGGTACCGCCCCGTCGAGTTGACGGCCGCCGTGGTTGGAGACCACGACGGCGTCGGCGCCGTGCTCGACGGCCAGTCGGGCGTCCTCGGCGGTGAGGATGCCCTTGAGGACCAGCGGGAGCCGGGTGCGTTCGCGCAGCCAGGCGAGGTCGGCCCAGGTCAGCGTGGGGTCGAACTGTTCGCGGGCGTGTTCGGCGATCCCGGAGGCGCCGTCGGTGGAGCGGTGGCTGGCGGACATCAGGGCCGGGTCCAGGTTGACGGCGCGGACGGCGGGCGGGATGGCGAAGCCGTTGCGCAGGTCGCGCAGCCGGCGGCCGATCCTGGGGGCGTCCACGGTCAGGACGAGGGCGCGGAAGCCGGCCGCCTCGGCGCGTTCCACCAGGGCGGCGAGGGCGGCGCGTTGGCGCAGCCAGTAGAGCTGGAGCCAGAGGGGGCCGGCGGAGGCCTCGGCGATCTCCTCCAGGGTGCGGCTGGCGAACATCCCGGCGACCAGCAGGGCGCCGGCCCGGCCGGCCGCGCGCGCGGTGGCGGTCTCGCCCTCCGGGTCGACCAGCCGGTGGTAGGCCATCGGGGCGATGCCGAGCGGGAGGCCGAGCGGTGCACCGAGCAGGGTCAGCGCCGGATCGCAGGCGGATACGTCGACCAGGGTGCGCGGGCGCAACGCATAGCGTCCGAACATCTCCCGGTTCGCCGCCATGGTGCGTTCGGCACCGCTGCCGCCTTCGATGAAATCCCAGATTTCCGGGGAAAGTTGTGCGCGTGCCGCGCGCTCGATCCCGGCCAGCGTGAGGGCTCCCACGGGCATTCCTCGTTCCCGGACGGCCACGCGCGGGCCAGTCCCGGTTCGGCAGCGTAGGAGCAATGACCACATTGGTATAGACCTTGATTTGACCAAACGTCTGTGCCATGGTCTGGCAACGGAATTGACCGTTTTGGTTGAGAACGGCGTTCATGTCAAATCCCTTCACTTGTGTGGAGCCGCGTTGACCGGCTTTTCCCTCCCCTCACTTCCGCCTTCCGCACCGCCGCACTCCGACGCCCCGGACGCCTGGGTCGACCGGCTGCTGCTGGCCGGGCCCGGGGGCGAGGAGTGCCTCCACCTCGGCACGCCGATCGACCGGGACGCCCTGCGCGCCCTGGTCGAGGAGCAGTCCGTACGACTGGCGGCCGCCGGGCTCGGCCCCGGCGGGACGGCCGCACTGCGGCTGCCGCCCTCGGTGGCGTTCGTCGCCGTGCTGCTGGCATGCTGGCGGCTCGGCGCCCAAGTCACCCTGCTCGACCACCGGTTGACCGACCATGAGGTCGACGCGGCGGTGGCGCGGCTCGCCCCGCAGGTGCTGGTAGGCTCCGCCCATCGGCCCGCGGCGGCACTGCGCGGATTCTCCGAGGTGGATCCGGTGGCCGTCCCGCTCGCGGACGGGCGACCGGCCCGCAGCGGACACGCGCTGATCCAGCTCAGCTCCGGATCCACCGGTCCGGCCAAGGTCATCGCCCGAACCGCGACCGACCTGCTGCGCGAACTCGACTGCTACCACAGGCTGGTGGAGTTCCCGGGCGAGGGCGAGCGGGTCGTGCTGCTGTCCTCCGTGGTGCACGTGCTCGGACTGGTCGGCGGGCTGCTCAACGGCCTGTACTCCCGTGCCGCGCTCACCGTGCCGGAGCGGATGACGGCGGCGGGCATCCTCGCCGCGGTCGCCGGCTCCGACCGGCCGACCACGGTCGTCGGGGTGCCGTTCCACGCCGAGCTGCTGGCGGGGACGGTCGCTCCCCCGCCGCTGCCACGACTGCGACGGATGATCGTCGCGGGCGAACTGGTCCGCCCGGGCCTGCCCGCGCTGTTCACCGAACGGTACGGCGTCCCGCTCGGCACCATGTACGGCATGACCGAGACCGGGGTCATCGCCACCGACCTCGACGGCACCCTCCACCCGGCCAAGCGCCCCGTCCACGGGATGCGGATGCGCCTGGTGAAGGGCGAGCTGCAACTCGGCTCGGCGTCCTCCCCGTACCCCGGGCTGGACGACCCGAGCCGCTGGTCGGACGGCTGGCTGCACACCCGCGACGCGGCCGAGCTGGTCGCGGCCACCCCGGACGCCACCGGGCAGGGCGCCACCGGCCCGGACGCCACCGGGCAGGACGGCAGCGAGTCCGACGGCACCGTCGGCCTGGTCACCGTGCTCGGCCGGCTGGACTCCCAGGTCTCGATCGGCGGTCTGAAGGTCGACCTCACCGAGGTCGAGCAGACCCTCACCACGCTTCCCGAGGTCCGCGAGGCCGTGGTCGTCTTCGACGGCGGCGCGATCGAGGCCTACCTGGCCACCGAACCCGACGCCGACCTCGCCCTCCTCCAGGCCGGGCTGACCCGCCGCCTCGCCGCCTACAAGCGGCCCCGCAGGCTCGCCCTGCTCCCCGTCCTCCCCCGCACCGCCACCGGAAAGCTGCTGCGCGACCCGGCCGCCCTGCGCGACTCCGCCGCGGCCGCCACGGTCCCCGCACGCTGACCGCGCGCGCCGGACCGACTCCCCTCGCACCACATCGCGAACACCCCGACAAGGAGCCACCACCATGCACGACCGCATCCGCGTGTTCGTCCTCGCCGCCCTCACCGAGATGCAGTACGACGTCTCCGAGGTCACCGGCGACACCGACCTCGGCCC
The DNA here is from genome assembly GCF_042796115.1 of Kitasatospora sp. NPDC056446. Lineage (NCBI taxonomy): Bacteria > Bacillati > Actinomycetota > Actinomycetes > Kitasatosporales > Streptomycetaceae > Kitasatospora > Kitasatospora sp. NPDC056446. The sequence continues at coordinate 6,374 of NZ_JBHTRF010000049.1, forward strand.
GGCCGGCCTGGACCTCGAATCGCTCGCGCTGGCCGACCTGTCGGTGCAGGTCGAGGACGAGTTCGGGATCAAGTTCGACCTGGACGAGATGGAGACCACCGCGCTGATGACGCTGGACGAGTTCACCGCGGACGTCGCCCGCCGGGTCGACGCCCTCGCCACCGCCTCCGGCAGCGCCGCGTGACCAGCGCCGCCCCCGGCCCCGGTTCCGCTCCTGGCCCCGAGGACCTGCCCGACCGGGCCGAGGTCCTGACGATGCTGGCGGCGTTCGGGCAGCGCGCCGTCGACACCGTTCCCGAGGAGCTCGGCTCACTCGAACTCACCTGGCTGGTCGCCGAGTTCGAGCAGCGCTACGGGCTTCAGCTGGACCTGGACGACGACAGCTTCGGCGCGGTGCGGACGGTCGACGACGCGACCGTGCTGCTGCGCGGCGCCGTCCTGGCCGAGCGCGCGGGCACCCGGCCGTGACCGCCACCGCCACGGGCGCCGGGCCGCCCGAACCGCCGGGCCCGCCCGGTCGGGTCGGTGCGGTGGTCACCGGTGTCGGCGTGCTCAGCGCCGCCGGGCGCGGGCTCGCCGCGCTCACCGAGGCCGCCGCGCACGGCAAGGCCGCGTTCGGCCCGGTCACCCGCTTCGACGTCAGCGCCCGCCGGACCACCCGGGCCGCCCTGCTGGCGGACTCCCTGCTCACCGACTCCCCGTCCACCGACTCCCTATCGGCCGACTCCCGGCCGGCCGACGCCCTTGTGACCGGAGCGGCACGTACCGCCGGGACGGTCCTCGACGCGATCGCCCAGGCCTGCCTCCAGGCCGGACTGACCGCCGCCGAGGGCGCCGCGCTGCCCGTCCTGCTGGCCCTGCACAGCGACGAGCGCACCCGCGCCGTCACCGACGCGGTGGCCTCCGGCGTCCGCGCGCGGCACGGCGCCCCGGGCGTGACCCGGGTGTACACCGGAGCCTGCGTGGCCGCCGCGACCGCCGTCGCCGACGCCGCCGCCCTGGTGGCCGCCGGACGGCACGAGCGGGTCCTGGTCGCGGCCGGGCACCTGGTCGGACCGGGCGTGTTCGCCGTCTTCGACGCCGGGCGCGCGCTCGCCCGCGACGGCGAGCTGCGCCCGTTCAGCGCCGGCCGCAGCGGCACACTGCTCGGCGACGCGGCCGCCGCCGTCGTGGTCGAGGCCGCCCCGGCCGCCGAGCGGCGCGGTGCGTCCGCGCTGGCCCGGCTGGCCGGCTGGGGCCGCTCCGGGGACGCCCACCACGTCTGCCGCCCCGAACCGGACGGCACCGGGGTGTCCCGGGCGATCGAGGCCGCACTGGCCCGCGCGGGCGTCGCGCCGGCCGAGGTCGGCTACGTCAACGCCAACGGCACCGGCTCCACCCTGTCCGACCACGCCGAGGCACGCGCCCTGCGGCGGGTGTTCGGCCCGCACACCGACCGCCTGCCGGTCAGCTCCAGCAAGTCCGTGCACGGCCACGCCCTGGAGGCCTCCGCGCTGCTCGAACTCGCCGTCACCATCGGCGCGTTGGGTACCGGTCTGCTCCCGGTCAACGCCGGCTGGCTCGGCCCCGACCCGGACCTCGGCCCGGACCTCGCCCTGGACCTCGTCCTGGACGGCCCGCGCGCCGCCCGCCCCGCCTACGCCCTCAGCCTCAACTCCGCCTTCGGCGGCGCCAACACCGCGCTGCTGCTGGCCCCTGGATGACACCGACACCACCATGAGCACCCCTGACGACGACACCCACGGCCTGCGGATCCTCGCCCGGGCCCGCCGCCCCGCCCCCGGCCTGGACGGACCGCCGCCACCGCTGCCCGGCTTCGCCGCCTCCGGCTTCAACCCGCTGGTCGCCGACACCGCCGACCGCTGCCTGCGCGAGCTCCACGGCGAGCCGCCCGCCCCCGGGCGGACCGCCCTGCTGCTGGCCAGCGCGAGCGGCGACCTCGCCACCGCGCGGGCCATCGAGCAGAGCGCCGAACCCGGCCGACGGACCGGACCGCTGCTGTTCTTCCAGTCCAACCCCAACGCCGTCCTCGGGCACATCGCCGCCCGCTGGGGCCTGACCGGCCCCGTCGTGGCGATCCGCCCCGCCGAGGCCGAACCCGGCCGCGTACCGGCGGACGCGTACGGACTCGCCGCACTGCTGCTCGCCGACGGCGACGCCGACCGCGTCCTGGTCATCGCCGCCGAGCAGACGCCCGACGGCGACCACGCGGCCGCCGTCCTGCTCGCGGGCCCCCCGGCCTGACGACCACCGGAAGCCGCCGACCGCGACGCACCCGACCGCGACGTACCCGACCGCGACGCACCCGCCGACCGAGCTGAACCCGCCGACCGCCCCCGGCCGTACCCATCACCGAGGCCCGGCGCCTGACGCAGCCGCACCCGGCACACCAGCCGCCTCCGCCCGCCTCCCACCCGACACCGCCACGCACTGCCACGCACCGCCACGCCGCAAGCCGCGCGGCCGACCGACCCCTGCCACCCGATCAGCCGCCCGGGCCGTCCACCGGCCCCGATGGAGGGATCCACCCCCGTGACCATCCGCAGTCTCCGCACCCTGCTCGCGGACGACCCCGACGTCGGCGCCGGCAACGTCCTGACCGCCCGGATCGCACTCGGGCTGGACGTCGACGAGCCGCTGCTCAGCTTCGACACCCCGGTGGACGACCACCCCGCCTGGCAGCCGCTCACCCTGCGCGAGCTGGACCGCGCCGTCCGGGCCCGCGCCGCCGCCCTGCACGCGCTCGGCGTCACCCGGCGCGACCCGGTCGTGGTCTACGCGAGCGACGCCGCCGACCACGTGCTCGCCTTCCTCGCCCTGGCCCGGCTCGGCGCCGTCCCCGCCCTGCTCAATCCCAACCTGGACGGTGAGCGCGCCGCGCGCTACATCGCCCGCCTGGGCGCGGTCGGCGTCCTCGCCGACCCGGCCCACCTGGCCGCCCTGGCCGGCCACGACCCCGGCGCGCCGCTGCTGCCCGAGATCGCCACCCTCGGCGCGGGCGACCCGGACGACGCGCCGGAGCCCTACCGGCACTGGTCCGGCGACCCGGTGGCGATCACCCACTCCTCCGGCACCACCGGGATGCCCAAGGCCGTCGTCCACTCCCACGCGAGCCTGTACGCGGCGATCCGCCACCGGCTGCGGCTGCCCCGCCCGCAGGGCCAGGACCGGATGCTCAGCGCCCTGCCCGCCCCGCACGCCGCGACCCTGATCGCGCTCAACCTCGCGCTCAGCTCGCACACCCGGCTCGCCTTCCTCTCCCGGCAGTCCGGCGACGGCGTGCTGGCGGCGATCGAGCAGTGGCAGCCCACCGGCGTGGTCGGCTTCGCCGCCACCTGGGCCGACCTCGCCCGCCACGACCTCGCCGCCCGGGACCTCGACTCCGTCGCCCTGTGGTGGAACACCGGCGACTGCGCGCACGAGGTGCACATCCGCCGCCTGATCGCCACCGGCAGCCGGGAGACCGTCACCCGCGCGGGCCGCTCCCGCGTCCCCGGCTCGCTGTTCGTGGACGGCCTCGGCTCCACCGAGATGGGCCACTCGCACTTCTTCATCACCCACGGCCCCGGCACCGAGCGCTACGGCCGCTGCGTCGGCCGCCCGCACGCCTTCGTCGACTGCGAGGTGGTCGGCCCGGACGGCGAGCCGCTCGGCCCCGGCGAGGTCGGCGAACTCGCCACCGCCTCCCCGACCCTGGCACTCGGCTACTGGAACGACTCGGCCACCACCTTCCGCACCCGGATCCGCGGCCGCTTCCTCACCGGGGACCTGATGTACCGGGACGAGGAGGGCTACTACTACCACGTCGACCGGGCCGTCGACTCGGTCGAACTCGGCGGCGGCGCAAGGCTGTTCACCGCGATGTCGGAGGAGCGGGTGCTGGCCGCCTGCCCGGACGTGCTGGACTGCACGGTGGTGGCCGTACGGGACGGCGAGCAGGTGGTCACCGACGTCCTGCTGCTCCTCACCGAGGGCGCCGACCAGGCCGCGGACCGTACCAAGGCGGTCGTCGCCGCGCTGGACGAGGCCGCCGCGGCGACCGTGCGACGGGTCCTGGTGGTCTCCCCCGAGGACATCCCGCTCGGCCCGACCGGCAAGGTCCGCAAGGTCCTGCTGCGCGAACGCCACCTCGCGGCGGTGGGCGCGTGAGCGAGCGAAGCGAGCGAAGCGGACGCGCGCGCCGCGGCGCCGTCGTCACCGGCATCGGCCTGGTCTCCCCGCTCGGCCGCAAGCCCGCCGAGGTGTTCGAGGCGCTGACCGCCGGACGCTCCGGCGTCCGCGCCGTCCCCGAGGACCACGCCGCGCACGGGTGGCTGCCCGCCGCCGGGATCGCCCCCGCCGTGGACGGCCGGGAGGTGCTGCCGCCGACCGAGACCCGCTGCGTGGACCGCTTCGTGCTGCTCGGCCTGGCCGCCGCCGACGACGCGCTGGCCGACGCCGGCCTGGTGGTCGGCCGGGACGCCGACCCGCACCGCACCGCCGTGGTGTTGGCGACCGGCGGCGGCGGGCTGGAGACCTTCGAGCAGCAGTCGCACCGCCGGCTGGACCGCGGGCGCCCGGGCGTCAGCCCGTACCTGCTGCCCGGCATGCTCTCCAACATGGCCGCCGCCCGGGTCGCCATCAAGCACGGCATCCGGGGCTACAGCTCCGCCGTCGTGACGGCCTGCGCGGCCGGCGCCCAGGCGATCGCCGAAGGGCTGCGGCTGATCCGGGCCGGCGACGCGGACGTGGTGGTGTGCGGCGGCACCGAGTCCTCGCTGCACCCCACCATCGCCGCCGCCTTCACCAACGCCCGTGCCCTAGCCCAGGGTTGGGACGAGCCCGAGCAGGCGAGCCGGCCCTTCGACAGCCGGCGCAACGGCTTCGTGCTGGGCGAGGGCAGCGCCGTCCTGGTCCTGGAGAGTGCCGAGCACGCCGAGGCGCGCGGCGCCGCCGGCTACGCCGAGGTCCTCGGCTGGGGCGCCTCCACCGACGCCCACCACCCGACCATGCCCCGGCCCGACGGCACCGGCGCCGCCGACGCGATGCGCTCCGCGCTCGCCAACGCGGGCCTGGCCCCGGCCGACATCGACTACGTGAACGCCCACGGCACCGGCACCAAGCTCGGCGACGTGGCGGAGACCGCGGCCCTGCGCGCCGTGTTCGGCGCGCACCCGCCCGCGGTCAGCTCCACCAAGGGCGCCACCGGCCACCTCCTGGGCGCCGCGGGCGCGTTGGAGGCCGCCGTGACCGCCCTGGCGGTGGCGAGGGGGACGCTGCCGCCCACGCTCAACCTGACCGACCCCGACCCGGCCTGCGACCTGGACCACGTCCGCGGCACCGCCCGGTCCACCCCGGTGCGCGCCGCGCTGAGCAACGCCTTCGCCTTCGGCGGCCACAACCTGAGCCTCATCCTCGGCCCGGCCGGCACCCGGGCCACCAGGTAGCCGTCCGTCCGAGGCCCTCACCGTCCGCCCGGAGCCCCGACCGGCCACCGAAGCCCGACCTGCGGCCCCGGACCAGCGGACACTCCCAGCAGCGCGCCGATCCACGACCTGCCATCCCTCCCGGGGGGAGATCCCGATGTCCATCCAGACCATCACCCACACCGAGCTCCACTGCGCCGACGCCGACAAGACCGCGGCCGGACTCTGCGCCGACTACGGCTTCACCGCCGCCGAACCGGCCACCGCGCCCGACGGCAGCCGCACCATCGAGCTGCGCCAGGGCACCATCCGGCTGCACCTGGCCTCCGCCGCCGACCCCGAGCACCCCGTCGCCGACTACGTCGCCCGGCACGGGGACGGCGTCGCCGTCCTCGCCCTCGGCTGCACCGACCCGCAGGCCGCGCTGGAGCGGGCCGAGCGGCACGGCGCCCGGGTACTGGACCGCGACGGCGCCCTGGTCGCCGGCTTCGGCGACACCGCGCTGCGCTTCGTCCCGCTGCGCACCGCCGAGCCCGTCCCGGAGCCGCGCCTGCTCGACCACCTCGACCACGTCGCGATCTGCCTTCCGGCCGGCGGACTCGCCACCTCTGTACGGTTCTGCGAGGCCGCGCTGGGCTTCCACACCATCTTCGAGGAGTACATCGAGGTCGGTGAGCAGGCCATGGACTCCAAGGTGGTGCAGAGCCCGTCCGGCGGGGTCACCTTCACCCTGATCGAGCCCGACACCAGCCGCCGGCCCGGCCAGATCGACGACTTCCTCACCGCCCACGGCGGCGCCGGCGTGCAGCACCTCGCCTTCAGCACCGGCGACATCGCCACCGCCGTCCGGACCATCCGGGCCCGCGGCGTGGAGTTCCTGACCACCCCGGGCGCCTACTTCGACGTCCTGGCCGAGCGCTTCGGCGAGACGGCCATCCCGGTGGAGGTCCTGCGCGACCTGAACGTCCTGGTCGACCAGGACCACGGCGGCCAGCTGTTCCAGATCTTCGCCCGCTCGACCCACCCCCGGCGCACCTACTTCCTCGAACTGATCGAGCGCCAGGGCGCCGGGACCTTCGGCACCGCGAACATCAAGGCGCTGTACGAGGCCATCAAGCGGCACAGCTCCGCCGCCTCCCTCTGACCACCCCCGCACATCCGAAGGAGGCCCGCGCCATGACCACGACCGCCGAGTTCCGGCTCACCGAGGCCGAGCACGACCTGCTGCCCACCCCCGACGAGGTGGCCCACTACCGCGAGCACGGCTGGTACCTGTCCCGCCGGCTGTTCAGTGACGAGGAGCTGGACACCCTCCAGGCCGCCACCGAGCTGTACTACGCCGGCCGCCGGGACCGCGAACTGCCCGTCCGGCCGCCCCGGTTGGCCGCCTGGCAGCCCTCGGACGGACCCGTCCAGCGGCACAACGACTACGTCCACCACGAGAGCGACGCGATCGGCGCGATCCTGCGCAAGCCGCTGGTCGGCGCGGTGGCCGCGCTGCTGGCCGGCACCGAGGAGATCCGGATCTTCCAGTCGACCCTGATCTACAAGCCGCCGGTGCCCGGCGAGCCCAGCAACCAGGTGCCGTGGCACTTCGACAAGCACTACTGGCAGACCACCTCCTCGAACGAGATGCTCACCGCGTTCATCCCGTTCCACGACTGCCGCGAGGAGAACGGCACCATCACCATGGTCGACGGCAGCCACCGCTGGCAGGAACTGCCCTCCGGCGAGGACTCCACCCGGCACTTCGCCGACCGCGACCGCTCCGAACTGGACGCCATCCTGGACGCCAACGCGGCCCACAACGGGCAGCGGGTGACCAAAGTGCCGATGCTGATCCCGCGCGGCCACATGTCCTTCCACCACTGCCGCACCTACCACGGCAGCGGGCCCAACCTGGCCTCCTTCCCGCGCCGCGCCGTCTCGCTGCACCTCCAGGACGGCGCCAACGAGTATCGCCGACACGACAAGGCGGACGGCAGCCCGGTGGTGTACAACCACGACGTGCTGGTGCGCCGCACCACCGACGGCCGACCGGACTACGCCGACCCGGAGTTCTGCCCCGCGGTCTGGCGGGGACGGCCGTGACGGCTCCGCCGCGCCCGGCGGCCGGCGGCGGGGCGGGTGTGCCCGGTGACACGGGCACGCCCACCCCGCCGGGAACACCCGCACCGCTGGGCACGGCCGCCGAGCGCTACCGGATGCTGCGGCTGATCCGCGGCTTCGAGGAGCTCGCGCTCGCCCTGGTGAAGGCCGGCGCGATCCCCGGCGGCATCCACCCGTACATCGGGCAGGAGGCCGTCGCGGTCGGCGTCTGCTCGGCGCTGCTCCCGGCCGACCGGCTCACCAGCACCCACCGCGGCCACGGCCACGTGCTCGCCCGGGGCGTCGCACCGCACCGGCTGCTGGCCGAACTGCTCGGCCGGGTCGACGGGTTGAACGGCGGGCGGGGCGGCTCCATGCACGCCGCCGACCTCTCGCTGGGCATCCTCGGCGCCAACGGCATGGTCGGCGCCGGCGCCCCGATCGCGGTCGGCGCCGCCTGGGCGGCCCAGCAGGAACAGGCCGGGCAGGAACAGGCCGGGCATTCGTCGGCCGGACCGTCCCCGGTCGCGGTGGCCTTCTTCGGCGACGGCGCGCTCAACCAGGGCGTCCTGCTGGAGTCGCTCAACCTCGCCGCGATGTGGCGCCTGCCGGTGCTGTTCGTCTGCGAGAACAACGGCTACGCCACCACCCTGCCCGCCGCGACCGCCGTCGCGGGCAGCGCCACCGGGCGGGCCGCCGCCTTCGGCATCCCCGCCGAGGAGGTGGACGGCATGGACACCGAGGCCGTCCGCGCCGCCGCCCTGCGCGCGGTCGAGCGGGCCCGCGAGGGCGGCGGGCCCGGCTTCCTGGAGTGCCGCACCTACCGCTACGAGGGCCACCACACCATGGAACGCCGGATGAAGCTGCGCTACCGCACCCCCGAGGAGGTGGAGGCCTGGCGCGAGCGCGACCCGCTCTCCCGCGCCGCCGCCCTGCTCGCCCCCGGGGCGGCCGCCGCACTGGACCTCTCGGTCGCCGAACAGCTCAGCGCCGCCGAGGACTTCGCGCTCGCCTCCGAACACCCGGACCCGGCGGGCGCGTTGGACCACCTGTACGCGGACGGGCTCCGGCCCCGGGCGGGAGTGACACCGTGACCAGGCTCTCGTACACCAAGGCGCTCAACCGGGCGCTGGCCGACGAACTCGCCGCCGACCCGGCGGTGTGCGTCTTCGGCGAGGACATCGGCGCCGGGATGGCCGGGCCCACGCTCGGCCTGCTGGACCGCTTCGGCCCGGGGCGGATCGTCGACACCCCACTGTCCGAGCAGGCCTTCACCTCGATGGCGGTCGGCGCCGCGCTGGCCGGCCGGCGTCCGGTGCTGGAGTTCCAGATCCCCTCGCTGCTGTTCCTGGTGTTCGAGCAACTCGTCAACCAGGCCCATAAGTTCTCGCTGATGACCGGCGGACAGGCTACCGTGCCGCTGACCTGCCTGGTGCCCGGCTCGGGCTCCCGGGACGGCTGGGCCGGACAGCACTCCGACCACCCGTACAGCCTGTTCGCGCACGCCGGGATGAAGACCGTGGTGCCCGCCACCCCGACCGACGCGTACGGGCTGCTGCGCTCGGCGATCCGGGACCCGGACCCGGTCGTGGTGTTCGCGCCGGCCGCCGCCATGCCGGTGCGCGAGACCGTCACCTGGGACCTCGTCCCGGTCCCGCTCGGCCGGGCCCGGATCCACCGCCCGGGCACCGACGTCACCGTGGTCGCGGTCGGGCACCTGGTGCACGACGCGCTCGCCGTGGCCGAGGAGGTCGCGGCGGACATCTCGGTCGAGGTGTTCGACCCGCGCACCGTCCACCCCTTCGACTGGGAGGCGCTCGCCGCCTCGCTGGAGCGCACCGGCCGGCTGGTCGTCGTGGACGACTCCAACCGCAGCTGCGGCTTCGGCGCGGAGGTGCTCGCCACCGCCGCCGAGGAACTGCGGCTGATCGCCCCGCCGCGCCGGATCACCCGGCCCGACGGCGCCGTCCTGCCCTTCGCCCCGGCCCTCGACCGGGCCGTCCAGCCGAACCGCGAGCAGCTGCGGAACGCGCTGTACGGCGTCATGAAGCAGTCCTGAAGCACCCCCTGAAGAACCGCTGAGGAAACCCCCCGGCGCACGCACCGCCGAAACGCCCCTGACCGAGAAGGAGCCCGCATGTCCACCAACCGCTACCACTGGGACCGTTCGCACCCCGGCCTGACCAGCCTGCAGCAGGCCATCGACCCGCTGCGCCGCGAGGTCGTCGGCCACTCCGTCTACCACCGGCTCACCAGCATCGAGCGGGTCCGCACCTTCCTGGACAGCCACGTCTTCGCCGTCTGGGACTTCATGTCGCTGCTGAAGAGCCTCCAGCGCGACCTGACCTGCGTCGAGGTCCCGTGGGTCCCCAAGGGCCCGACCGCCAGCCGCCGGCTGATCAACGACATCGTGCTGGTCGAGGAGAGCGACGAGCTCGGCGAGGGCTACACCAGCCACTTCGAGCTGTACCTGGAGGGCATGCGCCAGGCCGGCGCCGACGCCCGCCCGGTGGAGGCGTTCCTGGCCCTCCTGGGCACCGGCACGGCCGTGCCGGAGGCCCTGAAGGATGCCGACGTCCCGCAGGCCGCCGTCGACTTCACCGGCACGACCTGGTCGATCATCGAGAACGCCCCGGTGCACTGCCGGGCCGCCGCCTTCGCCTTCGGCCGCGAGGACCTGATCCCGGACATGTTCACCCAGGTGATCGCGATCGACGACCCGGACGGCGTCCTCACCGTCTTCAAGGACTACCTGGCCCGGCACATCGAGGTCGACGGCGAGCAGCACACCCCGATGGCGATGCAGATGCTGATCGACCTGTGCGGCGACGACCAGGCCAAGTGGGACTCCTGCGCCGAGACCGTCCGCACCGCGCTCCAGGCCCGCGTCGCGCTGTGGACCGCCATCGAGCGGTCCTTCGAGACCGCCCCCCTCCAGGCCGCCGCGCAGGGCTGACACGCCCGGCAGGGCCGACCGGGCCGGGCCCTCCCGTACGGGCCCTGCCGGTCAGACCACCTTCGGCAGGACGGCCGACGACGCGGGCAGCGCGTCGGCCGCCGCCCGGTACCGGTGCAGCGCCGCCCGGCCCTCCGTCCCGCGGACCCGGGCGGCGAGCCGGGCGGGCAGCACCACGGTGGTCAGGTACCCCTCGCCCCGGAACCCCTCGACCGACCAACTGACCCACGGAAGCGGATAGTTCGCGGCCGGGCTGAAGAACACCGGGTGCTGCCCCTGGAAGCTGACCCGGTACGCGCCGAAGCGGCTCCAGTTGGAGAAGCTGAACCGGCGCGCCTGCGGCTCGAAGCCCAGCGGCACGCACTCGCGCAGCCGCGAGCGGCCGAGCGCGGCCAGGAAGCCCAGGTTGGAGCGGAGGTTGAGGTGCGCGGTCGGGAACTCCTCGACCGCCACCCGCAGCGCGCCCGCCAGCGCCGCCGGCCCGTCCTTGGGCCGGTGCGGCACGTGGACCTCGCTCAGCAGGTTGCCCACCAGCGCGGGCGGGAGGCCCAGCCAGCGGCGCGCGTTGACCGGGACGGTGAGCATCCGATCGGCGTCGTCCCCGTCCAACTCCCGCAAGGTGGAGAGCAGATGGGCGCAGAGCACGTCCCCGGAGGAGAGCCTCCGCCCGGCCGCCGCCCCGAACTCCTCCCGCATCCGGGAGACTTCGGCATCGGTGAAGGCGATCTGGACGGTCCGGTTGGCCCTCGGCCCGGCCGCCACCTCGCGGGCCAGCTGCTCCGCCTCGTCCGCCGAGGGCACCCGGAAGCCGGGCCGCCCGCAGTCCTCGACCGGGAGCACCCCGTCCAGCAACACGTCCTGGTCGTCGACGAGTTCGGCCTCCGGCAGCGGCTCGCCCTCGACCGCCGCCGACCAGATCCGGAGCAGCAGCATGAAGCTGTGCAGATCACCGATCGCGTGGTGCCAGGAGCAGCCGAGCACCGTCCCGCCGTCGGCGGTGCGGGTGACCCGGACGGTGAACAGCGGGGCGCCGCCGGTCCGCGCGGCCAGGGCGTCCACCCGGTCGACCAGGTCGGAGCCGGCCGCCGTCACCCGGCCCATCGCCTCGACCAGCGTGCCGTCCACGGTGTAGACGTCGAGCGGGACGCCGGAGTCGTCGCAGACCGCCTCCAGGACGCCGTCGACGGTACGGAGCCGCCCGGCGAAGACCGGCACCCGCTCCAGGGCGCGGGCCAGACCGGCGGCGATCCGGTCGTCGTCCAGCGGCCGCTCGAAGCAGAGGACGACCGAGACCGCAAGGTCGGCGAGCATGGTGTCCATCAGGCCGCAGCGCAGCACCCGTCCGGTCGGGTGGCCGGCTCGGACGGTCCGGGATCGGCGCAACTGGGGCCAGATGCTCATGGGTTCCGTTCCGAAGCACTCGATGACGACCGGCGGCGCTCGCTGCGCGGGGCACGCCGAACGATAGTGCCGCGCCCGGCAGTGGTCCAGTCCAATCCAGCACCTGGTCGGGCAGCGGTCGGACACCCGGGCGCGCGCCCGGACCAGCGGTCCGGAAAGCGCCGCCCGGCCCGGCGGCGATAGAATGCGCACCATGGGAGAGCGCCCCGGCGCGCTCACCGCGCCGCCCCTCGTCCTGGTCACCGACACCGGCTCCCGGCTGATCGACCCGGCCCGGGCCTATCACCTCGGCCGCGACCCGACCAGCGAGATCGTGCTGGACGACCCCCGGGTCTCCTGGCACCACGCGGTCCTGCGCGCCACCGACGGCCACTGGCTGCTGGAGGACGTCGGCAGCACCAACGGCACCTACGACGAGGGCCGACGGGTCGGCCAGGAGGACGTCGGCCCGGGCACCCGGCTGCGCTTCGGCGATCCGGCCGACGGCCCGTCCGCGACCCTCGCCGGCCTGCCCGCCCCCGCCCGGGACGAGCGGCCGTCCCTGGTCGCCCCGCGGACCTCCGCCACCTTCCGCAACCCCAGCTCCGTGCTGCGACTGCCCGGCCGCACCGTACGGATCGGCCGCTTCCCCGACAACGACCTGGTCCTGGACGACCTCGTCGTCTCCCGGCACCACGCCGAACTGCGCGAACTGCCCGACGGCGGCCACGAGATCGTCGACCTGGCCAGCCACAACGGCACCTACCTCAACGGCCGGCCGGTCCGACGGGCCCCGGTCGGCCCGGCCGACATCATCGGCATCGGCCACTCCGCGCTCTGCCTCGCCGACGGCCACCTGGTCGAGTACACCGACACCGGCGAGATCTCCCTGGACGTCCGCGACCTGGTGGTCCGGGTCGGCCCCGACCACCGGGTCCTGCTGGACGGCGTCGGCTTCCCGCTCGCCGAGAAGTCGCTGCTCGCGGTGGCCGGGCCCAGCGGCGCGGGCAAGTCCACCCTGCTCAACGCGCTGACCGGGCTGCGCCCCGCCGACGAGGGCACCGTGCTGTACGACGGACGCGACCTCTACCGCGACTACGCCGAGCTGCGCCGCCGGATCGGCCTGGTGCCGCAGGACGACATCCTGCACACCCAGCTCACCGTCCGGCGCGCGCTGTCCTACGCCGCCGAACTGCGCTTCCCCGGCGACACCGACCGGCAGGAGCGGGAGGCCCGGGTCCGGGAGGTGATCCACGAACTCGGCCTGGACGGCCGGGCCGACCAGGTGATCTCCAGCCTCTCCGGCGGCCAGCGCAAACGGGTCAGCGTGGCCCTGGAGCTGCTCACCAAGCCGTCCCTGCTCTTCCTCGACGAGCCGACCTCCGGCCTGGACCCGGGCATGGAGCGCTCGGTGATGCAGATGCTGCGCGGGCTCGCCGACGACGGCCGCACGGTGGTCGTGGTGACGCACAGCGTGCTGAGCCTGAACGTCTGCGACCGCCTGCTGGTACTCGCCCCGGGCGGGCGGACGGCGTACTACGGGCCGCCCGGCGAGGCGCTCGGCTACTTCGGCTACGAGGAGTGGCCGGAGGCCTTCGAGGCCTTCGAGAACGAGGACCGGGCCGACTGGCAGCGCCGCTTCCTGGCCTCCCCGCAGTACGGGCGGTACGTGACGGCCGAGGCCGCGCCCGTCGTGCCCGCCGTCGCCGGCCCGCGGACAGCCGAACCGCCCTCCGGCGGGCCGGCGGCCGCGCTCGGACGGGAGAAGCCGCAGGGCTGGTTCTCCCAACTGGGCACCCTGGTGCGCCGGTACGCGTCGGTCCTGGCCGCCGACCGGCTGTTCCTCACGATCATGGTGGTGCTGCCGTTCGTCATCGGCCTGATGTGCCGGGCGATGGCCGGCTCCCGCCTCACCCCGGTCAACGCCGTCAACTGCCTGCTCACCCTCTGCATCGGCAGCCTGCTGACCGGCTCCGCCAATTCGGTGCGCGAACTGGTCAAGGAGCGTGCGCTCTACCGGCGCGAGCGGGTGGTCGGGCTGTCCAGATCGGCCTACCTGGTCTCGAAGGTGGTGGTCCTCGGTGTCGTCACGGTGGGTCAGGCCGCGGTGCTCACCGTGGTCGGCCTGGCCGGGGTGGACCTGTCCGCGGCGGTGCCGACCGGCGTGGTGATGCCCCAGCTCCCCGAACTGATCATCGCCGTCGCGCTGCTCGCGTTCTCGGCGATGATGCTCGGCCTGGTGGTCTCCGCGCTCGTGGACAAGGAGGAGGCCACCATGCCGCTGCTGGTGCTCCTCTCCGTCGTCCAGATCGTCTTCAGCGGCCTGATGCTCAAGCTGCACGGCGTCCCGGGGCTGGAGCAGTTCGCCTGGCTGGTCCCGTCGCGCTGGGGCATGTCGGCGATGGCCCGCACGGTGGAACTGCACACGCTCTTCCCGAACGACATCACCGCCGACCCGATGTTCCGGCACGAGCGGTCCGGCTGGGAGTTCAGCATGGTCGTGCTGCCGGTGCTGTCGGCCTTCTACGGGCTGCTGGTGCTGGCGCTGCTGCGACGGCACGAGCCCGCGATCATGCGCAAGTAGCCCCGTGACCGCGCGGCCCCTCCCCGCCGTACCCGACCGTGCCCCGCTGTACCCCGCCGTACCCTGCTGTGCCCGGCCGCCCGGGTCCTGCCCGGTCGGACCCGGGCGCCGACGCCGGGTCGGGCCGGGCCGCCGCCGGTAGAGTGGGAACAGACCTGCGGTGCGAGTCGTGCCGCGCGCGGCGGGGGTCGCGCGGCGGAGGAAATGTAGCCGCCCATGGACGAGTTCGCGTTCCGCCCCACCCACATCGCCCCGCCCGGCGGAATGGCCTCCTGGACGGCCCCGGACCCGGCACGGCCCTCCGCCCGCCTGGACGCGCTGCTCCCGCTGCGGCTGCTCGCCCGCCAGGGCGACTGGGCGCAGGTCCTCTGCTCCAACGGCTGGACCGCCTGGGTGGACGGACGCCTGCTGGTCACCCTCCCGCAGCCGCCGCCCGCAGCCGGGGGCCCGCCCGCCCGGACCGCCGATCCGCGCCCGGCACTCGCCGAGGCCGAGGCCTCACTGGCCCGCTACCGCGCCCTGCTGGAGGACCTCGCGGCGGGCAGCATCGACCTGGAGGCCTTCCGGGAGCGCTCGCGCGGCCGGCGGGTCGGCCTGGTGGTCGACGGGGAGGCCCTGTGGGTGTTCGACCCGGTGCACGACCGCTGGTGCTACTGCGACGGGCTCCAGCTCCAGACGTACGCGGCGACCGACCGTCCCGTCCCGCCCTCCGTGCCGTCGCCCATCCCCTCCGCCGGGGCGACGCCCTCGCCCTCGCCGTCGGACCCGCCCCGGCCCTCGGACGCGCCCACGGACGCGCCCGGGCCCTCGCCCTCGCCGGCGCGCGGCCCGTACGCCCCCACCCAGGCCGGCGAGCCGTGACCCCCGCCGACCGGCCGTCCGCCCCCAGCCTGCCCGCCGGCCTGGTCGGGCGGCGGGTCGCGGGCTACCGGCTGGAGGGCGAGATCGGACGCGGCGGGATGGCGGTGGTCTACCGGGCCAAGGACCTGCGGCTCGGCCGGACCGTCGCGGTCAAGCTGCTGGCCCCCGAGCTGGCCCGCAACGAGGTGTTCCGGCAGCGCTTCATGCACGAGTCGGAGGCCGCCGCCGCGATCGACCACCCGCACATCATCCCGGTGTTCGAGGCGGGCGAGCAGGACGGCATCCTGTTCATCGCGATGCGCTACGTCGAGGGCGGCGACCTGCGCGCCCTGCTCGACCGCAGCGGCCCCTTCCCCGTCGAGCGGGCCACCCGGCTGGCCCTGCAGATCGCCTCCGCGCTGGACGCCGCGCACGGTCACGACCTGGTGCACCGGGACGTCAAACCGGGAAACGTGCTGGTCGCCGCCGGGACGGACAGCGAGCACCCCGAGCACCTGTACCTGGCGGACTTCGGGCTCACCAAGAAGTCCCTCTCGCTGAGCGGGCTGACCAGCGTCGGCCAGATCGTCGGAACGCTGGACTACGCGGCGCCCGAGCAGATCTCCGGCCGGCCGCTGGACGGGCGGTGCGACCAGTACAGCCTCGGCTGCGTGGTGTTCGAGATGCTCGCGGGTGCCCCGCCGTTCCGCCGGGAGAGCGACCTCGCGCTGCTGTGGGCCCACCTCAACGACCCGCCGCCCGCGCTCGACGAGCACCGGCCCGACCTGCCGCCCGCCCTGGCGGCGGTGGTCGCCCGGGCGCTCGCCAAGACGCCCGGCGAGCGGTACCCCGACTGCCTCCGGTTCGTCGCCGAACTGCGCGCGGCGGCCGGGACCGCCGCCGTGCCCGTATCCGGCCCGTGGGGCGGCGGCGGGCCGCCCACCCAGGTCGTCCCGGCGGTCTCCGCCGGCCCGGCCAGAGCGGTGCCGGAGCCGCCGCCCTGGGCCGCACCGGCCGTCCGCCCGCCGCGGTGGTGAGCGTGGTCGCGCGAGCGGTCGGCAGCGCGGGGGCGGGCACGGTCGTGGGCCCGGCGGTGGACGCGGTCGGGAGCGCGGGGGCGGGGGCCGTGCGAACAGCCGTCGAAGGGAGCCGCCCGCCATGGACGCCGTGAGCCAGGTCTTCGCCATGGTCGCCGCCGCGGTCCACCTCATGGCCTGGCCGCTGGAGAGCTTCCTCTACGGGCACCCCCGGGTCCGCTACCTGCTCACCGGCAACACGGCGGACGCCCCCGAGGTCCGGCTGTGGCGTTTCAACGTGGGCTTCTACAACCTGTTCCTGGCCCTCGGCCTGGTCGCCGGACTGGTCCTGCTGCACACCGGGCACCCGGCCTCGGGCCGGCCGGTGATCCTCTACATCGGCGCGTTCCTGGTCGCGGGCGGGACCACCCTGTTCGTCTCGGAGCCCAGACTGTGGCGCGTCGCGCTCTGCCAGGCCGTCCCGGCCGCGATCATCCTTGCCACCGAAGCGTTCTGATGGGTCGTCAGTGGTTTCGCCGCCCTCCGGCAGGGCAACAATCCGCCCTAACCCGCGAGGGTCGCGGCGGCTGGGGGTGGCGACGATGGCCAGGTTCCCGATCGACGACCGGTACGTCGTCGGTCTCGGTTGCAGGGTGAGCGTCGAGCACGGGCCCACCGTGACGAAGGTCCGGTGGAGCATCGCGCACCTGCCGGAGGGCGGCGCGGCCCGGCCCGCCGACCGGGACCGGGAGATCGGCCTGACCTGCCCGCGGTGCATGCGGGCCTTCTCGGTCCGGGTGGAGACCGCCGGCAAGGCGCGGGTGAAGCAGCGGATCCAGCGGGCGCTGGGCTGGCTGCTGCTGCTCTCGCTCCTGGCCACCGTTCCCATGCTGATCCACCTGGGCGGCCAGACCGTCGAGGAGGGCGACGACCAGGCGGTCGGCAACATCGGGCTGCTCTTCACCCTGGCCGCCGTGGCCGGGATCGTGGGCCCGTCGCTGCTGGCCACGGCGGGTCTGCACGACGGGGTCAAGAAGCTCCGGTTCGTCGGTGCCGACGGCCGCAAGTCCGTCTGGGTGAAGGGCCACCGGCTGTTCTGAGCGGTCCGGGGCCCGGTCGCAACGCGTCCACGGGCGGCGGGACGCCGGCGTCACGCCTCTCGCGGGCTCACTGCGCCACCGCGCCCGGGCGGCGTACCCGGGCGGCGAGCAGCGCACCGAGGGCGCCGGTGAGCAGGCCCCAGCCGGCCGCGAGCGGGACGGCGGTCCACAGGGCCGGGCGCAGCGTGAGGCTGCCCCCGCCGAGGCCGGCCAGCGGGTCGGCGCCGCCGAGGACGGAGCCCAGCAGGTCGCCGAGGCCGCCCTGACCGAGGCCGACACCGAGCACGGAGAGCCCGTAGCCGGCGTCCATCCGGGTCCACAGCCCCACCAGCAGGACGGTGACGGCGGTGGCGAGCGCGAACCGTACGGCGTGCTGCCAGAGCCGGACGGTGCGGGGCGACCGACGGGCCGCCAGGAACGCGGCCGCGAGCAGCAGGACGGCGGCCAGCGGCAGCAGCCACCAGGCGCGCGCGTCCTGCCCGGCCAGGGTGCCGAGGTCGACCGTCGCCTGCTGCCCCTTCGGCGCGCGCAGCACCTCGGCGAGCGGCTTGGGGACGGGCAGGCCGAGCGCGCCGACCAGCCGCCCGTGCCACTCGGCGCCGAGGCCGACGCCGAAGGCCAGCCAGACCAGGTCGGGCAGCGCGAGCAGCACCACGGCCAGGGTCTGCCGGGCGTTGCCGTGCACGATCGCGGTCAGCACCCCGGCCACCGCGCCGATCGCCAGGTACGCCAGCAGCACCAGCCAGAGCGCGAACGCGGCTGGTCGGACGGCGAGTTGGTAGCGCACCAGGCCGGCCGGCAGCGGCGCGCGCCGGGACACCGCGAAGACCGCCGCGAGCACCAGCAGCAGCCAGGCGAGCCCGATCCCGATCGTGCTCACGCCCTCCGCGTGGAAGCCGACCTCCGGGGTGAGGCCGAGCGCGCCGCTGATCGACTGCGCGAGGTCACCGCCCAGCGGGACGACGAAGCTGTGCCTGGCCCCGAGGGTGAGCAGCACCAGGGCGAGCACCCAGAGCACCACCGTCCGGACGATCCGGCCGAGCAGTTCGCCGCCGGACGCCACCGCGCGGAAGCGCAGTTGGCGCAGGAACACCTCGGCCATCGCGACCGCGCCGACCAGCGAGACGGTCAGCGGCATGGCACTGATCCCGGCGTCCACGGCGGCGAAGTCGCCCGCGCCGCCGTCGAGTTGGACGGCCCCGCCGACGGCGAGCGCGAGCGTCGCGGCCACCACCGAGGGGAAGCCGCCGTCCGGGAGGTCGCCGGCGCCCGCCAGCCAGAGGCCGAGCGCGGCCACCGCCGCCATCGCGACCAGGCCGGCCAGCACGACGGCCAGCGCGTCCAGCCAGCCGCGGACGGCGCCGGGCGGGCCCGCGGGCCGGGTCGTGGGCTGCTGCATGCCGCCTCCTGGTTGTTCGACGGGACGTTCACCGGACGGCCCGGGCCGGTCGCCCGGTCGCGCACCGGGTCTCACGCCGGGTCGTGCACCGGGCCTTACGCCGGCCACCCGCCGGCCCGCCCGCTCGGGCTGTCCGCTCGGGCCGTCCGATCGGCTTCCAGAGTCGCCGACGGCCGGTCCGCACGCTCGGCGACGGATCGGCGACCTGCTGTTGCGGCGAACCGGGCCCGGGGGGAGAAATGGAAGCCAGTGGCAGGAGCTTCCCATGCCGGTCGTGAGCACCGGCCGCCTGCGAAACGGAGCCTCGATGACCTCCCAACCGCCTCCGTCCGGCCCGCCGGGCGAGCCGCCGTACGGCCCTCCCTCGGGCCCCCCGTCCGGGCCGCTGGCCGGCCCGCCGTCCTCGGGGCCCCCCGGGGGGCCCGGGCCGTCCGGACCCTCCGGACCGACGTCCGGCGGCTCCGGTGGCTCCGGTGGCTCCAACGGTTCCAGTGGCTCCGGCGGCAGACCGCGCACGCCGTGGTGGCGCTCCGGGAAGGGGCTGGCCCTGGCGGCCGGCACCGTGGCGGTGGCCGTGGTGGCCACCGTGCTGATCGTCAACAACCAGGGCAGCCACAACGAGGCCGTCCCGGCCGCGAACGAGGTCGCCCTCCAGGCCCCGGCGGACCCCGGACCGGCCCCGTTCACCCCATCGGTGGAAACCCAGGGGGTGAGTGCCCCCGCGCCCGCCACCTCGCCGGCCCAGCAGCCCGGCGCCACCTCGAAGACCGGCTCGACCGCCGCCCTGCACAGCGTCGAGGGCAGCTCCGCCGGGCTCTACGCCGGGACGATGAGCAAGCCCAGCTGCGACACCGAACGGCTGATCGGGATGGTCTCGGCCGGGGACACCGGGCGCGCCTGGGCCTCGGCGGCAGGCATCGCACAGGCCGACATCCCCGGCTACCTGCGCTCCCTGACCTCCGCCTACCTGCGGGTGGACACCCGGGTGACCAACCACAACTACAAGAGCGGCGTGGTCGTCGAGTACCAGTCCGCGCTGCAGGCGGGCACCGCCGTGCTGGTGGACGCCCAGGGCGTTCCCCGGGTGCGCTGCTCCTGCGGCAACCCGCTGAAGGCGCCGCAGCTGGTGAGCAACGCCAAATACACCGGGAAGACCTGGACGGGGTTCCAGCCGAGCACGCTGATCGTGGTGGTGCCGGCACCGCAGCCGGTGACCCAGATCATCCTGGTGAACATCGAGACCGGCGACTGGTTCTCCCGGATGACCGGGCGGATCGAGATCGTGGACAAGCATGTCGAACCGCCCAAGGGCCCGATGGTGCCCGGCATCCCGCCGCCGGCGCCGTGGAAGCCGTCCACGCCGTCCGCGGGGCCCGGAACCACCCCGCCGCCCTCCGGGTCCTCCTCGGCCACGACCTCGGGTGCCACCACGTCAGGCAGCACGACGTCAGGCTCGACGACCTCGGGTTCGACGACCTCCGGGTCCACGACCTCCGGCTCGACCACGTCGGGCTCCACGACCTCGGGCTCGACGACCTCCGGTTCGACCACGTCGGGTTCCACCACATCGGGATCCACGACCTCCGGCTCCACGACGTCCGGCTCGACCAGCGCGGGCCCGACCAGTTCCTCTCCGGGCGGGCCGTCGTCCGCCACACCCGCCACGGGCACCGCCGCCACGACGAGCACCGGTACCACGAGCACCGGGACGACGACGAGCACCGGCACCACCACGAGCGCCGGTAAGCCGACCGTCACCACCACGTCGGCCGCGGGCACGACCGTCACCCCACCGCCGGCGACCGCGACCTGCGCGACCACGGCACCGTCGACCCTGCCACCGTGTCCGACCGTGGGGAACGCCACGACGGGCTGACCCGGCACCCGGCCCCGACCCCCGCCCACCCCGCTGCCACCGCCGCCCCCCGGCCGGTGGCAGCGGCGCGTCTCAGGGCAGCAGCACCCTCGCGTCGCCCGGCCCGAGCACCCGGCCGTCCGCGGCCCGCACTTCCATCGGGGTGATCGCCCGGCCGGACGCACGGTCCACCAGCCTGGCCCGGGGCTCGCCCTCGGCGAAGAACCAGTGCTCGCCCCACTGGCGCAGCGCGGTGATCACCGGGAACAGCGCACGGCCCTTCTCCGTCAGCACGTACTCCTGGTACGGGCTGCCGTCGGTGGCCGGGGCGAGTTCGAACACGCCGTTGGCGACCAGATTGGTCAGGCGGGCCGAGAGGATGTTCTTGGCGAGGCCGAGGCTCTTCTGGAACTGCCCGAAGCGGCACAGCCCGTCGAAGGCGTCGCGGACGATCAGCAGTGTCCAGCCGTCACCGACGACGTCGAGCGGACGGGCGACCGGACAGCTCGACTCCTCGTGCGTGGTGCGTTTCGGCATCTCTCCCACCTCTCAGCTCTCACTGGACGGCGACCAGCGTACCGACCGGACGCGGCCACCCACTGACGCGGTTGCTTATTGAAACCATGGTATGCCAGGGTGAAGCAGTAGCACTTTGAAACCAGCCGGGCCGCCTACGGCCTCCGGCCCGCTGCCCGCTGCCCGCTGCCCGCTGCCCGAGGGAGTACCGCCCATGGCCTCGCCCACCCGTACGACCGCCCCCGCCACCGCAGCACCCCCGCGCGGCCTGCCACCGACCGTCGCCTGGCTGCTGTCCGTGGCCTGCGGCCTCGCCGTGGCCAACGTCTACTACTCGCAGCCGCTGCTCGACCTGATCGCCCGGGACTACGGCATCGACCCGGCCGCCATCGGCCTGGTCGGCACCCTCACCCAGATCGGCTACGCCCTCGGCCTGCTGCTGCTCGTACCGCTCGGCGACCACGTCAACCGCCGCACCCTGATCACCTCCCAGCTCGGCCTGTCCGTCCTCGCCCTCGCCGCTGTCGCCCTCGCTCCCTCCGCGCCGCTGATGCTCGCCGCGATGGCCCTCGTCGGCGTGCTCGCGGTCGTCGCCCAGGTCGTCGTCGCCTACTCCGCCTCGCTCGCCGCGCCGGGCGACCAGGGCCGGGTGGTCGGCACGGTGACCAGCGGCATCGTGGTCGGCATCCTGCTCGCCCGCACCATCGCCGGCACCATCGGCGACCTGGCCGGGTGGCGCGCCGTCTACATCGCCTCCGCCGTGGCGACCGCCGCCATGGCCCTCGCCGTCGCGGCCGCCGTCCCGTCCGAACGGCGACGCACCGCCGAACGGATCGGCTACCTCCGGCTGGTCGGCTCGGTGTTCACGCTCTTCGCCCAGGAGCGGGTGCTCCGCGTCCGGGCCGTCCTCGCCCTGCTCACCTTCACCTCCATCACCGTCCTGCTCACCCCGATGGTCCTCCCGCTCGCCGCGCCCCCCTTCGAACTCAGCCACACCCAGATCGGCCTCTTCGGCCTCGCCGGCGCCGCCGGAGCCCTCGGCGCCGGGTACGCGGGCCGGCAGGCCGACCACGGCCGGGCCGAACGCACCGCGGGCCTCGGCCTGGTGGCGATGCTGGCCGGCTGGCTGCCGGCCGCGCTGCTGCCGCACTCGGTGTGGTGGCTGGTGCTCGCCATGGTGGTGGTCGACTACGGCCTGCAGTCCGTGCACGTCGTCAACCAGCACCTCCTCTACCAGGTCCGCCCCGAGGCCCAGAGCCGCCTGACCGCCGGCTACATGCTGCTCTACTCCGCCGGGTGCGCCGTCGGCGCGATCCTCTCCACCGTCGTCTACGACCACGGCGGCTGGACAGCCGTCTGCCTCCTCGGCGCCGCCACCAGCCTCGCGGCGCTCGTCACCTGGTGGGCGGCCACCCGCCGCTGACCGCCGCTCAGGCCGTCGCTCGGGCCGGCCCTCAGGCCTCGAACAGCGGCACGTCCGCCGTCGGCGGCACCGGCTCGAGGACGTCGCGCAGGGACCGTATGCCCTGCCGCCAGGCCGCCGCCTCCCCCGTTTCGTCCCACAGCTCCGCCAGCTCCGACTCCTCCGCCACCACCCGGTCGAGCGCCTCCACCGCGAGCGCCCGCAGCTCGGCGGCCAACGGCGGCAGCGCCTCCTTGGGACCGTAGGCGGTCGTCACCGCCGCACCGCCCGGGCACTGCGCCGCCACCAGGGCCGCCGCCGCCACCGCCTGGGCGCCCTCACTGTCGTCCAGGAACTCCCCCGCCCGGGCGGCGCGCAGCAGCACCTCCCGGAGGAGCGCCTCGCGCTCGCCCTGCGCCGTGTCGTCGAGGTCGCCCCCGAAGTCCGCCGCCGTGTCGTTGTCGAAGTGCCCGATGTCCCAGGTACCCATGCCGATCCCCTCGCCTCCCCACGCCCGCCCTTCGCGTTCGTGTGCGACGGATGCTTGCACACAGGACTGACAACCGGCCCCGGCCGCGAATATTCGCTGGTCAACGAGGCGCCGACGGGGCACAGTGCCGCCATGACCACCAATCAGGGCAGCAGTCGGGGCAGCAGTCAGGGCACCGACCGGGGGCTGGACCGGGACGGGTACATCGCACGGGAGGGCTCGCTCGACCGGGTGCCCGCGGAGTTCGCGCCGGTGGTCCAGGCCGCCCGGGAGCGGATCGCCGGAGCCTTCGGCCCCGAGCGGCTGCACAGCGCCTACCTCTACGGCAGCATCCCGCGCGGCACCGCCGTCCCCGGCACCTCCGACCTCGACCTGCTGCTCGCCCTGCACCACGGCCCCACGGCGGCGGACCGGGCCGACGCCGACGCCCTGGAGGCGGCGCTCGACGCCGGGTTCGCGCAGGTCGACGGGGTCGGCGTGCTGCTCTTCGACACCGGCACCCTGCTCGGCGACCTCGAACGCCACGACCTGGGCTGGTTCGTCGCCTGCCTCTGCACACCGCTGCTCGGCGAGGACCTCGCCGCACGGCTCCCCCGCTACCGCCCCACCTCCCTGCTCGCCCGGGAGACCAACGGCGACCTGGGCCTCGCCCTCCCGGGCTGGCGCGAACGCGCGAGCGCCGCCGCCACGGACGCCGAACTCCGCGCCCTCACCCACGTGGTGGCCCGCCGCGTCGTCCGCACCGGCTTCACCCTGGTGATGCCCGGCTGGGGCGGCTGGACCAGCGACCTCACCGCCTCCGCCGAGGTCTTCGCCGCCCACTACCCCGGCCGGGCCGACCAGATGCGCCGCGCCGCCGCCACCGCCCGCACCCCCGGCGCGGACCGGGCCGCCCTCGCCGTGCTCATCGACGACCTCGGCCCGTGGCTGGCGGCGGAGTACGCCGCCGTCCACGGCCCGAAGGCCCCTCGCCCCTGACCCGCCGGCTGACCGGCCCGACCTGCCCGACCTGCCCGACCTGCGACCGCGACCCGCGGACCGGCTGGACCGGCTGGACCGGCTGGACCGGCCTCAGTCCACGCAGGGGATCCCCCCCGCCTTCACGGCGGGCCCCTGCATCGGCAGGCCCGCCGCCGGGTCCGCCGACGGGTCAGCCGACGCGGCGGCGCCGCTCGGCGCGGTGGGGCTCGGAGTGCGGGTCACGGCGAGGGTGAGCAGGATGCGCCCGGCCGGAACGGCGCCGGAGGCGGTGGCGTTGACGCCGTAGCGGGTGGCGAGCTGCTGGGCGTCGGACTTCGCCCCGGTGCCGTAGGCCACCGTGGTGGCCCGGGTCCTGGCGGGGGCGTCGCCGATCCTGCCCGCCTGGTAGCCGAGTTCGGCCAGGGCCTTGGACTCGTTGGACGCGGCGCCCGCGCCGGCCGCCGCGTTGACGTCGACCACCGCCTTCGGCGGCCCGGTCGGCGAGGCCGGGGCGGAGGCGGCGGCGGAGGGAGAGGGGCCGGGGTCGGTCGGGGCGTCTCCGGACGGCGCCGGGGCGGCCGGGGCCGGCTCGTGGTTGAACAGCTGGCGGACGATCTTCTTGATCAGGTCCGGGTTGACGGTGTTGACCTCCTGCCCGCCGACCGTCTTGAACCCGGCGATCGGCAGGGTGTTGAACTCGACGTTGCCGCCCGTCAGGTTGGGCGCCTGCTGGGCGAAGTCGAGGATGTTCCACTCGTTGTCGATGACGACGTCCTTCTTCACCACCCCGAACAGCTTCTGCATCTGCCCGAAGTCGTTCAGGATCCCCTGCTGTTTGAGCCGGTACTCGACGGAGGAGATGAATGCCTGCTGCCGGTGGGTGCGGTCGAGGTCGCCGTTGGTGAGGTGGTGGCGCTGGCGGACGAAGGAGAGCGCCTGGGCTGCGTTGAGGGAGCTGATCCCGGCCGGGAGCTTGAGTCCGGTGCCGCCGCCCTCGTGGGTGGCGGTCCGGGCGATGATCGGGTCGTCCACCGGGTGGTTGAGGCAGACCTGGATCGGCTCGACCGCCTTGGCGATGTCGTAGAAGCCGATCAGGTTCACCTCCGCGAAGTGGTCGATCGGGACGTCCAGGAAGCTCTGCACGGTCTGGATGGTGGCCGAGCGCCCGGCCTCCCGGCTCTGCCGCTCCAGGTCCGCCTTGGAGAGCCCCTTGCCGGACAGTTTCTGCTCGGCGGCCTCCTTGGCGATGCCGTAGGCCTCCTTGATCTTGTGCATCCGGCCGTCGGCGCCGACGGTCTGCACGTAGTCGTCGCGCGGGACGGACAGCGCGGTGACCTTGCCGCCGTTGGCCGGGATGTGCAGCACGATCAGGGCGTTGGTGTTGTAGCCGCCGATCTCGCTGGAGCCGGCGTGCAGTTCGTCCTCCACGAACTGCTTGGGCAGGTCGTTGCCGTCCATGTCCTTGCGGCTGTCGAGGCCGATCAGCAGCAGGTTGACGGACTTGTCGAGGTGCGGGGGGGCGTTCTTCTTGGCCTCGCTCAGCGCCGTGGACTTGATCATGCCGTCGTCCAGGCTGCGGTACTCGTACCAGGTGAAGCCGCTGGCCCCGAGGACCGCGATCGAGACGGTGCAGGCCAGGGTGCGCCCGGCGAGCGTCAGCGGGGCCGCGCCGCGGCGCGGGGCCCGGCCGCGCCCGGTGCCGGGCCGGCCCGGGCGCCCCCGGCTCCGGCCCGCCTCACGGCCTCCGTCACGGCCTCCGTAGCGCTCAGCCACGACGGCTCCTTCCGGCCGGTGTGCCCGCACCGCCGGGTCGTCGGCGGGCGAGCACGGCCCGTCGGCGGTCGGCGACCGCCCGGCCCACGGCCACCGCCAGCGCCACGCCCACCGCGGCGGCCATGACCGGGAACGCCCCGACCACCCAGCGCAGTGCGCCGGTGCCGAGGTTCTTGCCCTGGTACGCGTCGGGGTGCGCCGCGTACTCGATGCCCGCGGTGAGGAGCAGCACCACGACCGGAGCGGCCGTCACCACCCACCAGCGGCCCGCGCGGCTGCACACCGCGGCCGCGCCGGCCGTCCCGAGCACCGAGCCCACCGCGAAGAGGATGCCGACGCCGGGCCCGCCGAGTTCGTCCGCGATGCCGCCCAAGGCGGGCAGCCCGACCGCCGAGACCGCCGCCACCACCGCGCCGCGCCGCCGCGCCTGCTGCCTGCGGCGTGCCGTCCCGGGCCGCGGCGCGCGGGCCGGCCGCTCCGCGTGGTCCGCCCCGGTTTCCGCCGCGTCGCCCTGGCCGCCGGTCGCGTGGGAGCGCTGGGCGGGGAAGGCACGGTCCTCGGTGCGCGGTCCCGCGTCCTGGTACGGCGTTCTCGCCCGCTGGCCGGCCATGCGCACTTCCCTCGATCGTTGCGGCTGCGGCGGCGCGATCGCACTGCCGCGAGTGCCGGGACGTCGTCGGTCCCGGCGGCGGTCCCGTCCTCTACACCCCTGTAGAAGATGGGCTGGAGCATACAAACCCATTTCAGCAAAGTCACCCGCCGCCGTCCGGCAGCAGGCGAACCGTCCGGCGGACCGTCGTTAGGATGGTCATGATCCCCGCCACGTCGGCACACCATCAGGAACGCATCAGAGGAGCAGAGCGTCACCATGTTTGAGAGTCTGAAGAACCTCGCGGACAAGGCCACCGACCTCGCCCGCGACCACGGCGACGTGATCGGACAGGGCCTGGAGAAGGTCGGCGACGCCATCGACGACCGCACGGACGGCAAGTACAGCGGGCAGATCGACACCGGCGTCGAGAAGGCGAAGGACTTCCTGCGCAACCTCGACGGCGACCAGAAGCCCGCCGAGTAGCCTGCCGCAGGACACGGTCAGCCGCACGACGGCCGAACGGACGCGCGAACGAACGGGGAGGGGGCGGCAGCGGTGAGCAAGGAGAACAAGGGGCCGGGCTGGGGGCAGTGGCTGGTGCTCACCGTCGCGGTCGTGGTCGGCCTGGGCCTCCTGCGCGGCAACGGCCACGACGACGCGGCCTCCGCCGGCCCCTCCCCGACCGCCGCCGCCACCGCCCCCTCCGGCGGCCCGTCCGCCGGTGCCGCGCCGTCGGCCGGCCCCGGCGCCAAGCCGTCGAAGCCCTCGGGGCCCTACGACCCGGCCGACTACGCGGCTCCGGTCCGCCAGTACGCCGCCGAGGCCGGGGTCTCCCCCCAACTGCTGATGGCGATCCTCTACAACGAGTCGTACAAGCCGCACGACCCCGAGCTCGAACGGGCCTGGCAGCGCAGCAAGCCGGACGCCTCCTTCGGCATCGCCAACATGCACCGGGCCGCCTTCGACGACACCAAGCCCGGCCGGCCCTTCGCCTCCCGCGAGTGGGAGGAGCTCCCGGACGACCGCGGCCTCGCCGTCCAGGCCGCCGCCTGGCACCTGCACGACCTCGCCGCACAGCTCCCCGCCCGCCCGAGCGTGCCGCTGACCCGCGAGGAGCTGATGGCCCTCGGCTACAACGCGGGCGCGGGCAACATGCTGGCCTTCGCCCGGGGCGTCAAGATCGGCCCCCAGGCCCAGTCCTACCTGGACCGCCTGCGCGACAACTGGACGAAGTCCGGCGACGCCGTGAAGTAACGGCGCGCCGTGACGGCATGACGTGACGGCGCGATGTGGCGATGTGGCGACGCGACATGACGGTCCGGAGGCTCCGGGCCCGCGCCGCACGGTCGCGGCGGCGGCAGGCCCGGGCCCGGCCGGTCAGGCCCCCAGGTGGGCCGCCCACTTGGCGCGCCAGGCGAGCGCGTCGGCGACGCCCTCGGCGATCCCGCGCTCGGGCTTCCAGCCGAGGAGTTCGCGGGCGGTGTCGACGGCGGCGTAGCAACCGATCACGTCACCGGGGCGCGGGCCCGCCTCCCGGACGTCGAGCTTGGCACCGACGGCCTGTTCGAAGGCGGCGATCAGCTCGCGGACGGTGGTGCCGTCGCCGGTCCCCAGGTTGATCACCCGGTAGCGGTCCGCCGCGTCCGGGGCGAGCACCCCGTCGAACCGGAGCAGCGCCGCGACGTGCGCCTCGGCGAGGTCCTGGACGTGGATGTAGTCGCGGATCCCGGAGCCGTCGCGGGTCGGCCAGTCGACGCCGGTCACGGTGAACGGGGCGCCGGTGCCGTGCGCCTCGATCAGCTTCCCGAGGGCGTGGGTGGGGTTGAGGTCCTGGAGGCCGGTACGCAGCTGCGGGTCGGCGCCGATCGGGTTGAAGTACCGCAGGGTGATGACCCGCTGGCGTTCGGCGCCCTCGCCCCGGGTCCAGTCCTGGAGCACCTGCTCCATCATCTGCTTGGTGCGCGCGTACGGGCTGTTGGCCTCGACCGGGCTGCTCTCGTCGACCAGGGCATCGGGGGTGGGCGCGTAGATGGAGGCGGAGCTGCTGAAGACGACGCGGGTGCAGCCGTTCCGCTGGAGGGAGTCCAGCAGTTCGACGGTCTTGGCGACGTTCTCCCGGTAGTAGTGGAGCGGCCTGGCCACCGACTCCGGCACGACGATCTTCGCGGCACAGTGCACGGTGGCGTCGATCTCCGGGTGCTCCGCGAAGATCCGGTCGACCAGGGCGGCGTCCGCGATGTCGCCCCGGTAGAAGACCCGGCCCTCGACGAACTCCGCCCGGCCCTTGGAGAGGTCGTCCAGCACCACCGGGACGATCCCCCGGTCGAGCAGGGCGGACGCCACCGTGCTGCCGATGAACCCGGCACCGCCGGTGATCAGGACCTTCTTCATACGCGGCTGCTCCCTTGCGTCGGCCGGGCACCGGATGGAGCCCGATGACCGTAAGGGACGCCCGTTCGTGCCGGACCGGTTCCCCGCCGATGCCCCGGAGGCGCGCCGCTCAGGCCCGACGGCGGCGCAGCCAGAGGCCGGTGCCGACCAGGAGGACGGCCGCGGCGGCGGTGCCGATCGCCGCCCACGTCGTGGCGTCGGAGGTGGTGGCACCGCCGGGTTCGGCCGTGGTCCGGCGCGCCGGGCCGACGGTGGCCTCCTGCCCCACGGAGGCCGCCTGCTCGGGCGCGGGCGCCCGCTCGGGCACGGGTGCGACGCCCGCCGTCACCTCGGGGACCGGCGCCGTGCCCGCGGGCGCGGGATCGTCGATGACGGCGTCCGCGACGTCGAGTTCGCGCTGGGCGTGGCCCAGCGAGGGGAAGGCGCAGTCCACGGTCACCTGCCAGTGGCCGGCCGGGAGGATCTCCCGGGTGGTGTAGGTCCCCGGCCGGTCCTGGACGGTGACCAGCCGCCAGGGGCCGACCGTCCGGCCGTCGGCCGCGGTGGCGGAGAGCGTGCCGGCGAAGTCCTCGGTGACCGGGTCGTGGTCGTTCTCCCAGGTGGCCACGGTGCTGACGTGGCCGTTCCGCTGGCCGGTGACATCGAGGTGGACGCTGTCGCCGTGGGCGGCGGCGGGTACGGCGGCGGGCAGGACGGCGGCTGCGGCGAGGGCGGCGACGGCAAGGAGCGGACGGGTTCTCATGGGGCATTCCTCGAGCGGTGTGGGGGCAGGGCACGGGGTGCGTCCGCGGGGCCTCACGCCCTCACGGGCCGGGGCGACTCACGGACTCGGGCTTGCGGACGTGCGGGCTTGCGGGCCTGCGGACATACGGGCTTGCGGTATCTGCCGGCCTACGAGGTCTTCAGCAGCGACCAGTTCTGGTCCGGCCGGCCGTTCGCCTGCTGAAGTTCCAGCAGCCAACCACCGTAGTACCAGCGGTCGCTGAGCCCCAGCAGAAGCGAGCCACCGTCCGTCGAAATGGTGAACCCGCCTTCGTTCGCGGCGAGTTGCCACTTCTGGGCGGTCGCGTCGGAGCACGACTGCTGGGCGACGTACTGCCCGGCCACCGGGGCGCCGCCGAGTTGCAGGCACTTGCCGGAGCGCGCGGACCTGATCCGCACCGCGCCGTTCCCGGCGTCCTCGAACTGCCACTTCTGGTTGGCGTACCCGGTGCGCTGGTAGGCGATGGCCACGGTGCCGTCGTTCGTCGAGCTGCCCCACAGGTCGGCGGCCTGGCCGGTCAGCCCGTTGACCATGGTGTACCGCGCGCCCGGCTGCGGGCGTCCGGCGTCGGCGGCGGTACGGAAGGTCGCGGACCGGCCGGCCTTGCCGACGGCCCCGGTGGCGTCGCGGACGGCCACGGCCACGGTGTACGAGGTGCCGGGAGCGAGCCGGACCACGCCGACCACGGTCGAACGGACGGTGCCGATGGTCTGGCCGTTCAGCAGGACGTCGTAGCCGGCCGCCCCCGGGACGGCCTTCCAGCTCAACACGGCCGAGTTCTGGGTGACTTGGGTGACGCCCACCTCGGGGCCCGCACTGCCCGGGCCCGGGGTCGGGGTCGGAGTCGGGGTCGGCGTGTGGGTCGGCGTGTGGGTCGGGGTCGGCGAGGCGGTCGGGCTCGCGGTCGGCGACGGGGAGCCGGTCGGCGTGGCGGTGGAACCGCCGGTGGGCGTCGGGGAGGGCGAGGGCGTGCGGGTCGCGGTGGGCGACGCGGTCGGGCCGGGAGTCGGGTCCGGCCCGGTGCCGCCGCCGGCGATGAGGAAGCGGTTGCCGGCGACGTTCCAGTGCGTGGCCAGGTAGCTTCCGGGCGAGGGAGCGGTGTTGTAGTAGTCGTCGTGGTTGCAGTCGAGCCGGTCGTCATGGGCGCGGTCCGGGCAGACGATCCGCATCTGTGGGTAGTCGGGGGCGTCCGAGTAGCACATGATGTCCCACTCGTCGGTGCAGTGCCCGGCCTTGCTGGAGTTCGGCGCGCTGTTGTTCACCGCGCCCAGGTTGTGGCCGAGTTCGTGCGCGGCGGTGCTGCCGCTCCAGCACCCGGAGTCGGTCCGGCCGTACGAGGGCCCGAAGTTGCTGAGGTTGTCCTGCCCGGGGCGCTCGTCCCCGGCGAAGGTGCCGATGCCGCAGTACACCTTGGCGTCGGTGAACATCATGTACTTGCGGTCCTTGCGGTTGAACCCCTGCGCGGCGAGCGCGCGGTTGCTCGCGCTGAAGTCCCGGATCTCGGCGTCGGAGATCTGCACGTTCAGCACCGAGGCACTGCAGTCCGCCTCGGTGACGAAGCGGACGTGCCGCTCGCCGCCGGTCTCCGCGGCGCTGGCGTTGTAGATCACGTCGACGTCGGCGGCCCACTTCTTGAACGAGGGCAGGTACTGGGCGAACCGGTCGTTGCCCGGGGTGTGCACGTACACCACCTGGACGCGGTTGCCGCCGCTGCCGTCACCCTCGCAGACCAGCGCCGACCCGGCGGGCGCGGCCGGGGCGGGATCCGCGGCGGCGCTGCCGGAACCACCGAGCAGCGCCTTCCGCGTGGCGTCCAGGACGGGTGCGGCGCCCTTCAGCAGATCGGCGGCGGCGGGCGGCCGGGCGCCGGGTGCCGGGGTGAGTACGGGCGCGGCGACGGCCGGGGCCGCGACGGGTGCGACGTCCTGCCGGATGTCCACGCCCTTGGGCGGCACGTCCGGGCCGTGGCTGCACTGGCTGCTGCCGGTGACCTCCAGCGTGCCGGCGCAGCGGTCGCCGCTCGGCAGGCTCAACCCCGCGTAGACCAGGCCGCGTTCGGGCTGGTCCTTGGGTATCGCCGTCAGCGGGACGGGCTTCTCGTCCCGCTTCGGGGCGGGTGCCCGGGTGGCCCCTTCGGCGGTGCCGGTGTCCCCTGCGCCGCCGTCGTCGCCGCCCTGCCCGGCCTGCGACCCCGAGTGGTCGGCCGCGCCCTCCGCCGCCGTCACGGCGCTGTGCACGGCCGTCGGCTCCAGCGCGGTGCGGATGCCGAGCGTCCCCGCCACCAGCCCGGCCGCCACCGCCGCGGCGACCAGGGCGCTCCTGCGGGTGAGCCTGCGGCGCTTGCGCCGGCGAAGCTCGCTGCTCCGGTGTCCCATCGCGTTCCTCTCCTCGTGCGACGGCCCGTGCCCTGTGGTGGGGGGCTCGGGCCTTCCGACACTCCGGAGAGCGGAGGGGGCGTCCGGGAATAACAGAAACCGCTTGCGAAATTCCTCGACGCGTTCGACCGGTTCGACGCGTTCGTCCGGCGCGGCCACGGCAGGCGACGGGCGGCAGGCAACGGGCGGCGGACGGCAGGCAGCGGTCGGCGAGCGGCGGGAACGCGGCGACCTCGCGCCACGGGCGGACGCGGGCAGGAGTGGGCCGGGGAGCACACGCGCGAAGCGCGCACTCCCCGGCACGGGGTGGTGGCGGCCACCCGGACGGAGCCCCGGGGCCGGAGGGCCTTGGTGGCTCCGTCTGCCGTGACGGAATGCTAGACCTGTCCGGGAGCGTCGGCCAGAGCCCTGACCAGGAGATTTTCCGCCCCGGACATGCCATCGCCATCCGGCATATGACGGACCGTCACACATCCCGCGCGAGCCGGCACGGGCCCGGGGGGCACACGGCCGACGGTCAGGCCGCGACCGTCACCGCCCGGGCGTCCAGGGCGGCCGCCCCGGCGGCACCGCAGCCGCCGTGCAGCCGGGCCAGCGCGCCCGCCAGCGCGGCGCGGTCCCCGGCGAGCCACAGGCGCAGGGCGGCGGACAGCGCGGCACTGGCCGGCCCGGCCGCCGGCCCGCCGGTCCGGGCGAGCCGCTCGCCGAGCAGCGGCAGCAGGTCCGCGACCGGCGCGGGCAGCCACAGGGTCAGCGCGAAGGGCGCCGGCCGGGACAGGACGAGCAGCAGCGGCAGGACGGACGTGTCGTCATGCAGCGCGGGGATGACCTCCAGCAGGCCGTCCACCGCCACGTCGGAGACGTCGCCGCCGTGCCCGCGCGCGAGCTCGCGCAGCAGTGCCCGCTCGGCGGCGGTGATCCGGACGGTCAGCATGACTTCGTCGCAGTCCATGGTCCCGGCCCCTGTCGTGGAGTTCGTGGAGTACTGGAGTTTCGTGGGAGTGCTGGAGTTCCTGGGCGTACTGGAATTCCTGGGCGTGCCGCAGTTCGTGGAGTGCCGGAGTTCACGGCACCCCCGCGTGCGCGGGGAGTGCCGGCGTGCAGTCGTCTCGTAGCCGTGTCAGTCCCGTTCCACCAGGGTTCCTGCCCCGATCCGGCTGCCCGACACCGGTTCGATCAAGCCGTAATGGCCGTCGTAGCGCCGGTAGAGCACCCGGATCCGGCCGTCGCCCGGGTCGGTGTGGCCCAGGAAGGGGCGGCCGGTGAGCCAGAGCCGGCGGGCCGCCTCGGCGAGGTCGAGCGGCGGCAGCGCGTCGGTGCCCGCCGCGCACGGCTCGACGACTCCGCCCGGCCGGCCGCGCTGCACCAGGCTGTCCCGGCCGGTCGCGAGGTCCACGAAGAGCTGGAACCGCCGGTCCAGCGCGAGGAGTTCGCGGGTGGCCTGGCCGGGGGTGCGGCGGGCGAGCGCGACGGCCTTGTGCCGGGCGATCCGCCGCTGGGCCAGCGGGCGGAAGGCGAACTGCGGGCGGTACGCGCTCTCGTACGTGACGGCGAAGCCGATGTCGCCCTGCTCGCGGAGCCGGACGGCGCGCCCAGCGAGCGTCCCGAGCACCAGGTCGACGGATTCCTGCGGGGTCCTGGTGGCCAGTTGCACCCGGACCGGCCCGACGCCGGCCAGTTCGACGTCCGCCTGGGCGAGCGCGGACCTGGTGACCGACCGGTCGCGCACCCGGGTGAGCCGCAGGCGCAGCGCGTGGGCGTCGGGGCCGAGGGCCGTGGCCGTGTCGAGCGCCCGGGCCCGGGCGTACTCGGCGTCCTCGCGCGGCAGCTCGCCGCGGATCTCCACCCGGACGTCGAGCGCGGGCCGGTGGCGCAAACGGGTCATCGGGATCCTCCTTCTCCGCCACCATGCTCGCGTTCGCACGGCCGTGCGGCGAGGGTCCAAAGACCCTGCGCACGGGGCCGGTCGGGCTCCTTCCGGCCGATGGCATCCGCGCAGGTCAACCCGGCTCTCCGAAGAGGCACGGAAGGGTCACCGCGATCGGCCGTTGGAGTGATCCACCGGCATTCGGCGGAACGCCCGTGGACCCGGCGCGTTTGCCATGGAGTGCGCCCTCCTGCGGGGGTGCGCGCGGGACCCGCGCTGGCCGGTCCCCCGCCTCGCGGCCGACCCGCCGGTGCCCCTCCCGGTACCGCCGCGTCGCCCCCCTGTGAGAGGTAGTGTCATGACCCTGACGACCGAGACCCGGAAGCGGATCGTCCCCCCGAGAACCGCCCCGCGCCCTTCCCCGCTGGCCCGCTCCGCCGTACCACCGCTCGCCCCCGGCGCGCTCCCCGGCCTCGGGCACGCCACCGCCCTGCTCCGCGACCCGCTGGGCTTCCTCGGCTCCCTCGCCCGCCACGGCGGCGTGGTCCGGATCCGCCTCGGCCCGCGCACCGTCTGCGTGGTGACCGACGCCCGGCTGGTCCACACCCTGCTCGTCGCACTCGCCTACGACTGCCCGCGCGGCGCCGTCCAGGACACCCTCAAGACGGCCTTCGGCGACGGCCTGCTGATGTCCGAGGGCCAGGCCCACCGCGACCGGCGCCGGATCATCCAGCCCGCCTTCGCCCCGGACCGGATGGGCGAGTACCTGGCCGTCATGCACCAGGTCACCGAGGAGCGGGCCGGGCGCTGGCGAGCCGGCCAGGTGCTCGACGTGGCCAAGGAGATGAACCACCTCGCGCTGGAGATCGTCACCCGCTCGCTCTTCGACGCCCGGCTCAGCGAGGACGCCACCGTCGCCTTCCACCAGGCGCTGCCGGACCTGGTGAAGGGCCAGATCGTCCAGTCCCTCTACCCGCACCCGGCGCTCGCCCGGGTGCCGCTGCCCGTCAACCGGCGCTTCGAGTCCGCCGTGCGGGTGCTCAACCAGGTCGTCGACCAGGCCGTCAACGGCCGTGCGCCGGGCCCGCGTTCCGAGACCGCCCGGCACACCCTGCCCGCCCTGCTGCGCGCCGCGACCGACCCGGCCACCGGCCTTCCGCTGACCGAGGCCGACGTCCGGTCCGAGGCAATCACCATGTTCGGCGCGGGCACCGAGACCGTCTCCACCACACTGACCTGGCTGCTCGACGAACTGCTGCGCCACCCCGGGGTGGAGGCCCGGGTCCTGGCCGAGCTCGACGAGCACCTGCCCGCCGGCACCGCCCCCACCCCCGAGGCGCTGGCCCGCCTCACGTACACCCGCAGCGTCACCCAGGAGGTGGTGCGGCTGCACGCGCCGAACGCCTTCCTGATGCGCACCGCCGAGGCCCCGGTCGAGCTCGGCCCGTACCGGATCCCGGCCGGCACCGAGCTGCTGTACAGCCTCACCGCGCTCCACCGCGACCCGGTGCGCTACCCGGAGCCGCTCGCCTTCCGGCCCGAGCGCTGGCAGGACGGCGGCGGCAGCGGGCGGCCGTCCTTCCTGCCCTTCGGGGCGGGCAAGCACAAGTGCATCGGCGAGGCCTTCGCCTGGGCGGAACTGACGGTCGCGGCGGCGGCGATCCTGCGCCGCTGGCGTCCGGCGGCGGTGCCGGGGTCACGGGCCCGGGAGGTGGTCTGGACCACCGTCCAGGCGCAGGGGCTGCGGGTCCGGCTGGCCCCGCGCGAGCCGCGGGCGGCCGGCCGGGAGCGCGCCTCCGGCGGGCAGCGGAAGGCCGCCGGGGAGTGCGCACCCGGCGGCGAGCGGAGATCGGGCGACGAGCGCACGGCACCCGGGGGCGGTCCGACCCCCTCGCCCGGCGGCACCGGGCCCGGCACCGAACGGCCCGGAGCCGAACGACGCGGCACCGAATGGCTCGGAGCCGAACGGCCCGGCACCGAACGGCCCGCGCCGGGGTGCCCGTTCGCCGCCGCCGCACGGCCCTCCGACCTGCCCGCCACCGGCCCCGCGACCACCCCCACGTCCCCGCCCGTGCCGGCGCGCCTGCCGGGCGAACTGCGCGCCGCCGCCGACCGGCACGCCGACTGGGCGGTCCGCCACGGCCTGCTCGCCCCGTCCGAGCTGCCCGGCTACCGGGCCTACGCCCTGCACGAGCTGATCGGCCACTCCTTCCCCCGGGTCCGGGGCGCCGAACTCGACCTGCTGGTCGACATGCTGGGCTGGTTCACCATCCTCGACGACCGGTTCGACGGCCCGCCCGGACGCCGCCCCGCCGAGGCCCACGCCCTGGTCGACCCACTGATCGCCCTCCTCGACGGCAACCGCACCCCGCCGGAGAGCCGGCTCCTCGCCTCCTGGCGGGAACTGTGGGACCGCCAGACCGCCTCGATGTCCCCGGCCTGGCGCGCCCGGGCGGCCCGCGAGTGGCAGTCCTGTCTGGCCACCTTCCCCGCCGAGGCCGACCACCGCGCCCGCGGTACCGTGCCCGCCCACGGCCTCGGCCTGACCGACACCATGCGACTGCGCCGACACGGCAGCTGCCTCTACCCGTTCATGAACATACTGGAACGGGTCCACGGCACCGACGCCCCGGCCGCCCTGCACGCGGAGCCCGCTCTGCACCGCCTGCGCGCCAACACCGCCGACGCCGCGACGCTGATCAACGACCTCTACTCACTGGACCGGGAGGAGCGGCAGACCGCGGCCGCCTTCAACACCGTGCTCACCCTCCAGCGGGCCCGTCACTGCACCCGTAGCCGGGCCGTACGGGCCGTCCGGGAGCGGGTGGCGCGACTGCGCCAGGAGAGCGAGGAGCTGCGCCTCGAACTCCAGCGCCGCCACCCGGCGGGGCGGTGGTACCTGGACGGCACCCGGGAGCTCGTCGCCGGCGTGCAGGCGTGGACCAGTACCAGCGACCGCTACCTGGTCCGGGACGACGACGGGCGGCGGCGCTGAGCCGGACGGCAGCGGACGGCGGGCGGCGCCGGGCCTCGCGCCCCCGCCGTCCCCGGCCGGGCCGCCTCCGGCCGGGTTGCGTGCCGTCGGGCTACTTGCGGCCGCCGAGCGCGAACAGCAGCAGCACGAAGCCGGCGAAGAGGTGCGTGGCGAAGATGTAGATGCCCGCGCGGATCATCATCGCCTTGCGGCGCCGCTTCTCCTCGCTCGTGCTGTCGCTCATGGCGGGTTGTTCTCCTCGGGTCGGGCAGGCGGGCCGGGGCGCGGCTCAGCGGGGCAGCCGACCACCGGGGGCGCGCAGCTCGGTGAGCAGCGCGCCCTGGTCGGTGATCAGTTCGGTCAGGATCCGGCGCGCCGCGCGCAGCAGGTCGGCGACGTCCGGGGTGCTGAGCGCGTACACCACCGTGTTGCCCTCGCGGGTGGCGGTGACCAGCCGGGTGCGGCGCAGCACCGCGAGCTGCTGGGAGAGGTTGGACGGCTCGATCTCGATCTCCGCCAGCAGCTCGCGCACCGGCCGGGGTCCGTCCTGGAGCAGTTCCAGGACCCGGATCCGCACGGGGTGGCCGAGGGTGCGGAAGAACTCGGCCTTGGCCTGGTACAGCGGGACCGGCATCGTCCGCGTCTCTCCCTCGGGTCCGGTTCGGTGGTCGTTCCGGCCGGCGGGCTTCGTGCCGCGGCCGGTAGGCATCATCGCGACAGATGAAGATTTCTTCAAGTCGTCACCCCGCTGCCGCACCCCCGCCCACCCCCGGCGGGCGGCCCGCCGCACCCCGGGAAGCACCCCCGGGACCCGGCCCGGGCCCACCCGGACCTGCGTCCGGACCTGCATCCGAACCTGCGTCCGGACATGCCAAGCGCCGAGCCCGGGACGCTGCCAACTCCCGGGCTCGGCAGTCACGGTGACGAGCCGTCAGCAGCCTACAGGCACATCGACCGTCACCGGGGACGGACCCCATCCAAGAGCCTCGACCGAGAAGGATGCGTGCACGGTCGAACCGCACGGGACGGTGGCCGTGGGGCCGTCGACCCGAACCGTGCTGATCTGGAAGACCGTGCGGCCGTTCACCGCGCCGAGCGAGTTGCCACCGGTCACGTCGGCCGAGAGCCGGGTGAGCAGCTCCTTCGGCGCCGGCGGCCACGGGGTGCCGGGGGACGGCGGACCGGCCATCCCGATCTGCCCGTAGATGACGACGCTGTCGCCGGTGACGTCGGCGCAGACCTTGGTGGACAGGCCGGCCTGGAGGCCGGACCAGCCGCAGGTGGTGACCGTGGTGGTGGCAGTCGTCGAGGCCGCGGCGAACGCGGGCACGGGCGCCGCGAGCAGAGCGACGGCACCGGTGGCGCCGGCCGCGATCCTGGCGATGCGGTTCATGAGCTCCTCCTTGGGAGGGTACGAGGACGATCAGAGACAGGTGACGTGGCACATATGACATTTCATAGGTCCACGACAGAAACTGTCCCATGGGATTCCTATGCCCAGACCGGCTTTTACCCTTGGAACTGTCGCCTCGACCGAAAGCAGACCTTCAATGGCGCAATCCCCTCAGAGCAGCCGAACCCCCGTGCCCTGACAGGCGACGCTCGTATGGAGCCCAGGTGAACGGCCGCCCCCGGGCATCCCCGACCGCCCCCGGGCACCCCCGACCACCCGGCGCCGCCCCCGGCGGCCGCGCCGTCAGCCGAGCGAGGAGCGCAGGGCGTCGACGCGGTCGACGGCGGCGGTGAAGGTGCGGCGGTCCAGGCGCCCGGAGTCGAGCGCGGCGGCCAGCGCCTCGGCGGCGTCCTCGGCCTGCTGCGGGTCGCGGGCGGAGCAGAGCAGCAGGTCCATGCCCGCCTCGGCGGCAGCCACCGCGCGGTCGCCGGTATCGCCGTACGGGGCGAGCGCCTCGGCCTCCATCGCGTCGGTGACGGTCACGCCGTCGAAGCCGAGCCGGTCGCGGAGCTCGCCCTGGATCACGGTGGGCGACAGCCCGGCCGGACGCTCCGGGTCCAGCGCCGGGTAGACCGCCCAGGAGGCCATCACCAGGCGTACGCCCGCCGCGATGGCGGCACGGTAGGGGGCCTCGCCACGGGCCCGGATCTGCTCCAGCGGGACGGTGAGGGTGACCGGGCGCTCGTCGGTGTTCGCGCCGCGGGGGGCGGCACCGAGGCCCGGGAAGTGCTTGGCGGTCGCGGCCACCCCGAGGCCCTGCTGGGCGGCGAGGAACGCGGTGCCCAGCTCCGCCACCGTGGCGGGGTCCTGGCCGTACGAGCGCTCGAAGTGGTCGATGAAGTTGTCCGGGGTGTCGTAGACGTCGAGCACCGGGGCGAGGTTGACGTTGAGCCCGGCGTCGGCGAGGGTCCCGGCGGCGCCGGTTCCGGAGGCCGCCGCCGCGGCGAGCGGGTCCGGGGCGGTCCCGGTGCGGCGGGCGGAGAGTTCGGGCGCGCCGGGCAGCCGGCGGACCTTCCCGCCCTCCTGGTCGGTCATCAGCAGCAGGGCGCGCGGGTTCGGCGCCTCGGCCGCCGCCTGCTTCAACTCTCCGACCGCCTGAGCGAGTTGCTCGGGGCTGATGACGTTCTCCCCGAACAGGATCACCCCGGCCGCCCGGCCCTCGCGGATCGTCTGCAGCACCCCGGCCGGGGGTGTCGGGCCCGCGTAGGAGAGCACGATCCGCCGTCCGGCGAGCTCCCGGGCGTCCTCCTGCTCGTGCACGGCCATGACGACGGTCCTCTCGGGCTCGATGCGGCGCGGCTCGGAGGCCGAGCCGAGCGGGACCGGCCCGAGCACGGCCCCGAGGACCGCCAGCACCGCCCCGAACCGGGCGACCCGCCGGAACCCGGCCATCGCGCCTCCTTGTCAGCAGTGGACTACGGCCCGTCAGCGTACCCAGGACCCCGATCCGCCAGTCCGCCCCGCATCAGATTCATCCGATAATCCGATCCAACTGGCGCCCGGGGGCGCCCCGGCCACCCGGGGTGTCCGGCTGCCCGACCGGCCTGAGCTCCGGAACCCGCCACCGCGCCCGCACACCCCCGCCGAGCCCCCGGCCCCGAACCCCCGGCCCCGAGCCCCCAGCCCCCGGGCGCCCGCCGCCTCCGCCACCCCCGTCGCCGCCCCCCTCAGCGGGCAACCACCTCAGCCCGGCCGGCCGACCAACCCGCCCAGCACGGCGATGCCTTCGGCGATCTCCGGCGGCGAGCCCGCCGCGTAGCCGAGGACCAGCCCGGGCCGGTAGGGCAGGCGGGCGTGCCAGGAGAGGGGGTGCGTCTTCACCCCCCGCGCCAGCGCCGCGGCGGCCAGCTCGGTGTCGGTGCAGCCCATGCCCTCCGGCAGGGTCAGCATCAGGTGGAGGCCGGCCGCCGCGCCGTGGACCGTGGCCCCGGGCAGGTGGGCGCGGATGGCGGCGGTCATCGCGTCCCGGCGGCGGCGGTGGCGCCGGCGCAGCAGCCGCAGGTGCCGTTCGAGTTCGCCGGTCTCCATCAGCCGCGCGAGGACGAGCTGGGGCAGGGCCGGGTTCCCGAGGTCCGCGAAGCGCTTGGCGTCGAGCACGGCGTCCCGCAGCCGATCGGGCACCAGCAGCCAGCCGGTGCGCAGGGCGGGGGCGAGCAGTTTGGAGACGCTGCCCGCGTAGCAGACCCGGTCCGGCAGGACAGCCCGGAGCGCGGGGAGCGGCGGGCGGTCGTAGCGGTGCTCGGCGTCGTAGTCGTCCTCGATGACCAGGCCGCCCTCGCCCGCCCAGCGCAGCAGTTCGCGGCGCCGGTCGCCGCCGAGGACGACGCCGGTCGGGTACTGGTGGGCCGGGGTGAGCAGGACGGCCGGGGCGCCGGTGGCGCGCAGCGCGTCGACCCGGATTCCCTCGGCGTCGACCGGAACGGGCGGCGTGGCGGCGAGCCAGTGGGCGAGGTGCTGCCGTGCGCCGAGCGAGCCCGGGTCCTCCACCGCGACCTCGGTGATGCCCGCCTGTCGCAGGGCGCGGCCGAGCAGGGCGAGCGCCTGGGCCGTGCCCGCGGTGACGAGCACCTCGTCGGGGTCGGCGCGGATCCCCCGGTTGCGGGCGAGCCAGTGGGCGACGGCCCGGCGCAGCGCGGGGGTGCCGCGGACGTCGCCGTAGCCGAGGTCGTGCGCGGCGAGGCCGTCGAGGACGGCGCGTTCGGCGCGCAGCCAGGCGGCACGGGGGAAGGCGGCGAGGTCGGGTACGCCGGGGGTGAGGTCGATCCGGGCGGGGGTGCCGCGCAGGAGGTCGAACACCTCCGGGCCGGGGGCCGCCCCGAAGAGGGCGGGCCCGTCGGCGACCGGGCGGGGCGCCGCGCGGGCGGCGGCCGCCGGGGCAGCCCGGACGACCGGAGCGGCGGGGACGGTCGGGGCGGGGACGGCGACCACGACCGTGCCGCCCCGGCCCCGCCCGGCGACCTGGCCCTCCTCGGCGAGGCGCCGGTAGGCGTCGGTCACCACCCCTCGGGAGACGCCGAGTTCGGCCGCCAGCACCCGCCCGGCGGGCAGTCGGCTGCCGGGCGGGAGGCGACCGTCGGCGACGGCCTCACGCAGCCGGCGGGCGAGCCAGTCGGTGAGGCCGCCGGGCGGGGCGTCGGCGGTGTCGAGCTGGAGGAAGTCGGCACCGGCCTCTTTGGACCTGTCGGGTGCGTCGCCTTTGGACCTGTTCACCGGACCATAGTGGCGCGAGGGTGGGGCCATGACCACAGAGACGGCACAGCCGGAACAGACCGACGCCTACGTCCACGGCTACTCGGACGCCGAGGCGCAGCGCCTCGGCGACCAGGCGGACACCCTTGCCGACCTGCTGCACGCGGGCACGGCGTACCCGGCGGGCAGCCGGGTGCTGGAGGCGGGCTGCGGGGTGGGGGCGCAGACGGTGCACCTGCTGGCCGCCAGTCCGGACGTCCTGCTGACCTCGATCGACCTCTCGACGGAGTCGCTGGCCCAGGCCCGCGCCCGGGTGTCCGCGCAGGCCCCGGCCGCGAACGTCACCTGGCACCGCGCCGACCTGCACCGGCTGCCGTTCCCGGACGGCGCGTTCGACCACGTCTTCCTCTGCTTCGTCCTGGAGCACCTGCCCGATCCGGCGGCCGGGCTGGCCGCGCTGCGGCGGGTGCTGCGCCCGGGCGGGACGATCACGGTGGTCGAGGGCGACCACGGCTCGGCCTTCTTCCACCCGGAGACCCCGGCGGCCCGGCGGACGATCGACCACCTGGTCCGGCTCCAGGCGCGGGCGGGCGGCGACGGGCTGCTCGGCCGCCGGCTGCACCCGCTGCTGACGGCGGCCGGGTTCACCGACGTGACGGTCCGCCCGAGGACGGTGTACGCCGACGGCAGCCGTCCGGCGCTGGCGGAGGCCTTCACCCTGCGGACCTTCGTCGCGATGGTCGAAGCCGTCCGCGCCGACGCGCTGGCCGCCGGGCTGGCCACGCCGGAGGCCTTCGACCGGGGCGTCGCGGAGCTGCGCCGCGCGGCCGGGCCGGGCGGGACGTTCCACTACACCTTCTTCAAGGCGGTCGCGGTCAACCCGTGAGGCCGGTGCCGCCGGGGACGTCTACGGGCGGGGCCGGGCCGGCTGGTCCGGACCGTCCCCGAGGGAGGCCAGCAGGACCCGCATGGTGTCGACCAGTGCGGCGGTCCGGGCGTCGTCCAGCCCTTCGAGGAGGCCGACCTCGGTGGCGAGGTGGTCGGGCAGCGCGCGGTCGATCAGGGCGTGGCCCTCGGGGGTGAGGGCGACCTCGCGACTGCGGCCGTCCTGGTCGCTGCGGGTCCGGGTGACCAGGCCGCGGCCTTCCAGCCGGTCGAGGCGCTGGGTGATGGCGCCGGAGGTGACCATGGCGGACTGCATCAGGCCGGTGGGGGTGAGGCGGTAGGGCGGGCCGCTGCGCTTGAGGGTGGCGAGGACGTCGAAGGAGGCGGCGTCCAGGCCGTGCTCGGCGAAGGTGCGGTCGAGCGCCGCGTCCACCAGGCGGTAGAGGCGTTTGAGCCGGCCGAACACCTCCATCGGGGAGACGTCCAGGTCGGGCCGCTCGGCGGCCCATTGCGCGACGACGCGGTCCACATGATCTGCCACGGCTCCAGGGTAGGCGATCCCGGGCGAATCCCTTAGCGCTGAGGTAACTGTGAGCCACGTCACGCTCGCCCGGCGGCGAAGAATGTCTTAGCACTGAGATACATTGGCTTAGTGCTAAGACATCGCCTCGCCATCGTGCTGATGACGGCCCTCGCCCCCGCCATCTGGGGCACGACCTACCTCGTCACCACGGAACTGCTCCCACCCCACCGCCCGCTCCTCGCCGCCGTCATCCGCTGCCTGCCCGCCGGCCTGCTGCTGGTCGCCCTCACCCGCCGGCTGCCGCAGGGCGGCTGGTGGTGGCGCTCCCTCGTCCTCGGCGCGCTCAACATCGGAGCCTTCCAAGCCCTGCTCTTCATCGCCGCCTACCGCCTCCCCGGCGGCATCGCGGCCACCGTCGGCGCCGTCCAGCCGCTGATCACCGCCGGACTCTCGGCCGCCGTCCTCGGCGACCGGCTAACCCTGCGCACCGCGCTGTCCGGCATCGCGGGCGTGGCGGGCGTGAGCCTGCTCGTCCTCCGGGCCGGCGCGAAGCCGGACGCGCTCGGCCTGGCCGCCGCGCTCGGCGGCGCGGTGGTCATGTCGGCCGGCGTCGTCCTCGCCAAGCGCTGGGTGTCCCCCGCCCCGCTGCTCGCCACCACCGGCTGGCAACTCACCGCCGGCGGACTGATGCTGGTGCCGGTCACCCTCCTCACCGAAGGCGCGCCGCCGTCCCACTACAGCGCCGCCAACGTGCTCGGCTACACCTACCTCTGCCTGATCGGCGCGGCCCTCACCTACGCGCTCTGGTTCCGCGGGGTCCGGGCGCTGCCGCCGACCTCGGTGTCCTTCCTCTCCCTGCTCAGCCCGGTGGTCGCCACCGTGCTCGGCTGGCTCGCGCTCGGACAGGACCTCAGCCCGCTCCAG
Organism: Kitasatospora sp. NPDC056446; assembly: GCF_042796115.1. Taxonomy (NCBI): domain Bacteria; kingdom Bacillati; phylum Actinomycetota; class Actinomycetes; order Kitasatosporales; family Streptomycetaceae; genus Kitasatospora; species Kitasatospora sp. NPDC056446. Next base: position 50,074 of record NZ_JBHTRF010000049.1, read on the forward strand.
GCGCTCGGCGCACTGGTCGTGCTCGGCGCGCTCATCGCCGCCCAGACCCGGCGGCCCGGCCCGGCCACCCCGTCCGCGCCCGTCGCCCGGTCGGCCTCCACGCCGCCGGGGCAGCCGGGGCAGCCCGTACAGCCCGTACGCGAGAACGTCTGACACCCGGACCACCAGGCCCGGATCCCGCTCCACCCCACAGCCCAGGAGAACCCCATGCGCATCACCGTGTTCGGCGCCACCGGCAACGTCGGCAGCCGGATCGTCGCCGAGGCCGTCGCCCGAGGCCACCAGGTCACCGCCGTCGTACGGGACCCTGCCAAGCCGCACCGCCTGCCCTCCTCCGTCGCCCTCGCCGTCGGCGACGCCCGCGACCCGGAGGACGTCGCCCGCAACGCCGCCGGGCAGGACGCGGTGATCACCGCCACCCGCCCGGTGCCCGGCAGCGAACACGAACTGGCCGCCGCCACCGAGGGGTTGCTGGCGGGCATCGCCGGTACGGGCGTACGGCTGCTGGCCGTCGGCGGCGCGGGCAGCCTCACCGTCCCCGGCGGGACGACCCTCGTGGAGTCCCCCGGCTTCCCCGACGGGATCCGGGCGATCGCACTGGCCTGCGGCCGACAGCTGGACCTCTACCGCGCGGCCGGCGGCGACGTCGACTGGACCTACCTGAGCCCGGCCGCGCTGCTCGAACCGGGCGTGCGCACCGGCCGCTTCCGGCTCGGCCGGGACGAACTGCTGGTCGACGCCGACGGCAACTCCGCGATCTCCATGGAGGACCTCGCCATCGCGCTCCTCGACGAGGTCGAACGGCCCGCCCACCGCCGGGCCCGGTTCACCGCCGCCTACTGACCGCCGCGGGGCGGCCCCGCCCGGGCCGCCCCGGAGCACGGGCTGGAGCCCCCGCCCCGGCGGGGGTGAAGCCAGCACCACCCCGAAGACGGCAGCGGGCATGATCGATCGTCAGCGGCGCCTCGGACAGGATCGTTCCCGTGACCGACACCGACAGCACGACCACCGCAGGCACGACCACCGCGCGCACGACCGCCGCAGGCACGACCACCGCAGGCACAAGCGGCTCAGGCGCGACCACCGCCGCGAGCGCGACCGCCCCGCACCGCACCCGGCGCGCCGCGCTCGCCCTGGCCGCCGCCCTCCTCGCCGGACTCGCCGCGCCCGCCACCGCGAGCGCCGACACCGGCCGCAACCCCGGCGACGCCGACCCGGCACCCGCCCGCTACACCCACCAGGTCCTCAACTGGCAGCCCTGCGCCAACCGGCCCGCCCTGGACTGCGCCACCATGGCCGCCCCCCGCGACTGGCACCACCCCGGCACCGGAGCCGACCTCACCATCGCCGTCTCCCGGCACCGCGCCACCGACCCCGCCAAGCGCAAGGGCACCCTGCTGATGGCGGCCGGCGGCCCCGGCGCCTCGGGCCTGCTGCGCCCGGCCGGGCTGGCCAACGCGGCACCGGCCGTCGGCGCCGCGTACGACATCGTCGGCTTCGACCAGCGCGGGGTCGGCCAGAGCACCAAGGCCGTGTGCCAGACGCAGGAGGAGTTCCGGGACTTCCTGGCCGGCGACTACCGCGACCAGTCCCCCGCCGCGATCGACCGCGTCATCGACCGGTCCGAGAAGCTGGCAGCCGGCTGCCAGGAGCGCAGCGGCGACCTCATCCCCTACCTGAACACCGAGCAGACCGCGCACGACATCGACCTGTTCCGCTCGCTGCTCGGCGAGCGCAAGCTCAGCTACTTCGGCCCGTCCTACGCCTCGATGATCGGCGCCTACTACGGGGCGCTCTTCCCGCACCGGGTCGAACGGATGGTGCTGGACAGCAACATCGGCTTCGAGGGCACCTGGGAGACGTTCGAACTCGGCCAGCCGATGAGCTTCCAGCGCCGTTTCGACGAGGACTTCGTGCCCTGGCTCGCGGCCCGGGACGCCACCTACCACTGGGGCACGACCCCGGAGCAGGTCCAGGCCCGCTGGGAGCAGCGGCGCGCCGCGCTGCACGACTCCCCCATCGTCGAGGGCCCGCTGACGATCGGCCCCAACCAACTGGACAACGTCGCGATCTCGGCGATCTACCAGGCCTCCAACTTCCCCGACCTCGCCCGGCTCCTGGTCACCCTCGACACCTGGGACAGTGCCGACGCCGCGACCCGGACGGCGACCGCGACCATGTTCAACAGCTACCTCAGCCCGGACTTCCTCGCCGAGTACTTCTCGGTGACCTGCAACGACACCCCGTGGACCCGGGACCTGGACACCTGGGTGCGGCGCGGCGCCGAGAACACCGCCCGCTTCCCGCTGGCCGGCTCCCGGACGCTCGCCTTCAGCGCGGTCTGCGCCGCCTGGCCGGTCGCGCCGGCGCCCAAGGTCAAGGTCACCGGCGCCCACCTGCCGACCACGCTGATGCTCAACTCGGTCCACGACCCGGCGACGTACTACGAGGCGGCGCTCGGCGCCCACCGCGCGCTGCGAGGCTCGAAGCTGGTCACCGTCACCGGCAGCGGGGACCACGGCCAGTACCCGACGTCCAACACCTGTGTGACGGACGTGGTCGAGCGCTACCTGCTGGACGACCGGGCGCCCTCGCACGACCTCACCTGCGCCACGCCGCAGTCGAGTTGATTCGAGCCGAGCCGAGCCGGTCGTAGCCCCGGCCCGGCCGCCGCTCCGGTCAGCTCCGGTCGGCTCGGGGCCGGGCCCGCAGCCGGGCCCGGAGCCAGGCGAGGCCGACCGCCAGCCCGGCGAAGCCGCCGACGGCGAGCTTGATCCCGGCCTTGGCGACGATCCAGCCGACCCCCGGGACGGTCCAGCCCAGCCAGTGGAACACGGCCAGCAGCACCGCCGCACCGCACAGCGTGGCCAGGACGGTAGCCGCGATTGCGGCACCCCGGGAGAGCTCCCGCGGGCCGTCGGCACCGTCCGCACCGTTCGCCGAGCCCTTACCCGAGCCCGTACCCGAGCCCGCTCCCGTGCCCGTACCCGAGCCCGTGTCGGCAGCCGTTCCGTTCACCGCGTCGTTCGTATCCCCCATATCCATGCGGGCGATGATACGACCTCAGCGGCGGGCGTGGTGGGTGTCCCCGAGGTGCTCGCCGGTCTCGCCGTCGGGGAAGCTGACGGCCATGGTGACGCGGTACTCGTGGACGTCCTCCCGGTGCCCCGGCACCCGGGCCCAGGCCAGCGAGTGCACCTCGGCCTCGGGGGCCTGGCGGCACCAGGCGGCCGCCTCCTCCAGGGCCCGGGCCGCCGACAGTCCGGTGCACACCACGGCGGTGTACGCGGCGACCGCGACGTCCCCGCCGGAACGACAGGTGCGCGACACCGCCCGGACGGCGGCGGCGGCCTGGGTCAGGTCACGGGCCAGGTCGTCCACGACCCGAGGGGGCGCCGGCAGGACGACCGCTCCCTCTGCCACGGTCTCCGGCAGGTTCGCGCTCACGGTCTGGACCTCCATCCGCATCATCACGCGGCACAGCATGCCGGGCGGTGATTCCTGGCATGCCCACTTTCACCAGAACGTCACCCGTCCAGGGGCGAGTTGGGAACGCACCCTGGCGCCGGCAGGCCCGTCCTGCTAGGGGAGGCCGGGCCCCCGCCGGACGTTCCGGCAGGTCAGAGGGGGCGGTCGCGGGCGCGGCCGGGGAGCCCGAAGGACCGCGCACGTACCACCCCCGTGCTCCGAACCGCCGGTCCGGGCCCGGAGCGCGCGTCCCACCGTTGTTCGACCGATGGCCAACTCCCGTTACCGGCACCGGAGATGACGACGTACGCGGCCGGGGGCCGGGCCGACCGGTCGGGGCGGGACGGCCACGGCCGCTCGTACGGCGCTCCGTCCGCCTCGGCCGCACCCCTGCTGAGGTGCCGAGTTAACCCCTCGGTGGGCACCGGGCCGCCTCCCGGTCACCCTGTCCCTGTCAGATCGTCGTGATACTAATCGTCGGATGGCGGGTGCCGTCTTCGGACGGCCGGGCACGATGACGAAGGCTCAACCGTTCCGGGAACGTCCGGGGCGGCGACGGGGAGGGAAAGCGGATGGCGGCGAGGTTCGGCAGCACCCAGGGCGGGCGGAAGGTCCGGATCGGCAAGCGGGTCACAGGGACGGCGGCGACCTTCGCCGCACTGGCCGCGCTGACCGGCTCCCAGGTGACGGGCCTCGGGCTCGCGCCGGTCGCGGTCGCCGACACCGGTGCCACGAACGGTACCGCCCAGGGCGCCGACCGCCTGCCGGGCGCCGACTCACCGCTCGGCACCCCCTCGCCGGGCATCCCCGGCACCGGCACCCCGGTCGACGGCGGCGGCACCGTGCTGTTCCCGCAGCCGCCCGGCACCCTGCCCGGCACGCCCGACGCCGGCCCGTTCGCGGCCACCGGGCCCGCCCTGCCCGCCACGGTGCTCGCCGCCTACCGCCAGGCCGAGGCCTCGCTGGCGCAGCGCTCCCCCACCTGCCACCTGCCCTGGCAACTGCTGGCCGCGATCGGCCAGGTGGAGTCCGGCCAGGCCAACGGCGGCCGGGTGGACGCCGCCGGCACGACCCTCACCCCGATCCTCGGCCCGGCCCTGGACGGCAACGGCTTCGCCGCGATACCCGACACCGACGGCGGCCGTTACGACGGCGACTCCCGCTGGGACCGCGCCGTCGGGCCGATGCAGTTCATCCCGTCCACCTGGGCCGCCTGGGGTGTGGACGCCAACGGCGACGGCAAGGCCGACCCGAACAACATCTTCGACGCCGCCGAGGCCGCCGGGCGCTACCTGTGCGCGGGCGGCCGCGACCTCGCCGACCCGGCGCAGCTCGACCGGGCGGTGCTCAGCTACAACAACTCGGGCGAGTACCTGCGGACGGTCCGCAACTGGATGGCGCACTACGGCAGCGGCACGGTGACCACCGTCCCGAACCGCCCCGGGTCCTCGGTGCCGTCCTCCTCGCTGCCCTCGCCGTACCTCCCGGGCTTCGGCGGTGCGACGGCCGGCGGCCCGGCCGGCACGGGCTCCGGCGCCGGTTCCGGCACGACTCCGGCTCCGACTCCGACTCCGACCCAGGAGCCGACCACGCCGGCCACGCCCGTCCCGGACCCGTCGCCGACGGCCCAGCCGACCGGCACGCCCAGTCCCACCGCGACGCCCACGCCCACCGGTTCGCCGTCGCCGACCGCCCAGCCGACCGGCACCCCGACGACGACGCCGACCGGCACGCCCACGGGCACCCCGACCGGCACGCCGACCACCTGCCCGGACCCGACGGCCACGGCCACCCCGACCGGCACGCCCTCCGGCACGCCCACCCCGACGGGCACCCCGTCCCCCACCGCGACGCCCACCGGCACGCCCACCGGCACGCCCACCGAGACTCCCACCGGCGCCCCCGGCTGCCCGACGCCCGCCCCGACGGCGACGGGCACCCCGAGCGCGACCGCCGGCGCCACTCCCAGCGCCTCGTTCTCGCCCTCGGCCGCCCCGAAGAAGTGAGCCGACGCCCGAAGAAGTGAATACGACGAGGGCGGGGGTGCGGTTCCCACACCGGGAACCGCACCCCCGCCCTCCGGCGTACCCGCCCGCTTCGCCTCAGAGGTGCTTGACGAGCTCCGGCATCAGGTCCTGGAAGGTCCGCCCACTGGCCGGCTGGCCGATCGCGGTCATCTGCCAACCGTCCGCCGTGCGCTGCACCTTGGCCATGATCTGCGCGGTGTACGGGCCGCCGCCGGTGAGCGTGTAGCGGGCCAGTTCGGCGCCGGTGGTCTCGTCCACGAGCCGGCAGAAGGCCGCTTCGACCTCCTGGAAGGTCTGCCCGGTGAAGGAGTTGACCGTGAAGAGGATCTGATCGACCTCGGCCGAGACCGTCGTCAGGTTGACGGTGATCGACTCGTCGTCGGCCGCGCCGCCCGAGCCGCCGACCAGGTTGTCCCCGCTGTGCCGCACCGAGCCGTCGTTGCTGGTGAGGTGCTGGAAGAAGACCACGTCCACCGGCCGCCCCTGGGCGAACAGCACCGCCGAGGCGTCCAGGTCGATCTCCCGGCCTGCCGCGAGCAGCTTGGCGAAGAAGCCCTTGCGCTCCGCCGCCTTCCAGCCGAGGCCCATCCGGACCAGGCTCAGCTGTCCACCGCCCGGCTTCTCCAGGCTGATCTTCTGCCCCTTGGCCAGCGAAACGCTCATCGCGCCCTCCTCGTTCTGCCACCGCCGCGTGCCGCGAATCTACAGCACTGTAGAAAATTTCCGATCATCCGACGGCGTCCTGTGAACACCCCTACCCGCACTTCGCCGCACCTCACCCCCCGAGGACGGTCCGCACACTGAGGGAACCCCCGGTCCGACGTCTGGCGTAGCCGTGGAACGCGACCGGACGGCCGGGGTGGCGGGCGGACTATGGTCGGCCCCGGGGTGCCGCTGCCCTGTTCGTTCCGCTCACCACGCTCCGCTCACCCTGCTTCCGGATCATGCCGACTCACGCTGAGGGGACCACCATGCCCGAGCAGCACGAAGGAACCGAACAGCACGCGGCCACCGGCCTGCCCGCCGCACCACCGCCCACGAGTGCCGCCACCGCCTCGCGCCTCGGCCGCCGCCGCCTGCTGCGGGCCGGTCTCGGCGCCGGGGGCGCCCTGGCGACCGTCCGGCTGCTGCCCGGCGGCCGGGCCTGGGCCGCCGCGCCGACACCCGCGCCCGTCTCCACGGTGCCCGCTGTCCCCACCGCCCCTGCCGCGACCGCCGCCCCCGCCGCCGGCCAGGTCTGGCCCGACTGGGCCCGCTACGCCCGGATCGCCGACGGCACCTTCAACGAGCCCGCCGACATGCAGAGCGCGGTCGACGCCCTCAAGGCGCAGGAGGTCAGCGTCATCGAGTTGGACACCCTGCTGTCCAACTGGCTCACCGACGCCGAGTTCGCCGCCCACATGGCCGACGTGAAGACCTTCACCGGCCTGGCCCACGCCGCCGGGATGAAGGTCGTCATGTACTACCCGTCGCTGGAGCTGATCTCCCCCGGCGGCGAGAAGGGCCGCTCCTTCTACAAGGACGACCAGGGCAGGAACTGGGTCCAGCGCGACCTCGCTGGGAAGCCGAACGTGTTCTACGGCAGCGTGGTGGTCTGGGTCGACCCGGGCGACGAGAGCGTCTGGCTCAGCCCCGACTCGCCCTGGCGGGACTACTACCTCAAGCGGATCAAGGGCGTGGCCGCGACCGGCGTGGACGGCATCTGGCCGGACGTACCGATCTACTTCGACGGCGTGCTCACCTGGTGCGACGCCTCCACCTGGGGCGCCGCCGCCTTCAAGGCCGACACCGGCCTCGCCCTGCCCAAGGCCGCGGACTACACCGACCCGGTCTTCCGCCGCTACATCGAGTGGCGCCACCGCAGCCTGCTCCGGTTCCAGCTCGACATCGCCGCCGCCGGACGCTCGGTCAACCCGGACCTGGTCACCTTCGTCGAGACCGTATCGATGGACTACCGCTACGCCACCTCGATCGGCCTGGACGGCGGCTACCTGCGCCAGGCCCCCGGCGCCGTCAGCCAGGTCTGGGAGGTGGACATCCTCGGCAACTACGACGGCATGCGGCACGCCACCGCCTCCGACTGGGTCTGCCTGATCTCGATGTACAAGTACGCCCGCGCCGCCAGCGGCACCAAGCCCGCCTGGGCGTTCTCCTACGGCTGGCAGGCGGACGACGCCTCGCTGGTGATGTCCCAGCTGATCGCGGCCGGCTGCAACCCGTACGAGGTGAAGACCCCGTTCAAGAACGACACCGTGGACGCGGCGATGCGCACCCGGATGTACCGCTTCGTGCGGACCAACCAGCAGAAGCTCTACGACGCGGCCTCGATCGCCCGGGTCGGCGTGTACCACTCCGCCGCGTCCCGGGACTACGTGTCCCCCGGCGAGGGCAACGGGATGTACGTCAACGCCACCGCGCCGGCCGGGATCACCGACTGGTGGGGCGGCGACGACCCGCAGATGAGCTGCGCGTCGGTGCCCTGGCTGGGCGAGTTCCGGGGCACCGTGAAGGCCCTGGTCTACGCGCACGTCCCGTTCGACACGGTGTCCAGCCCCGGGCTGACCGCCGACGACCTGACCCGGTTCGCGGTGCTGCTGCTGCCCGACCTCCAAGCCGTGTCGGACGCCGAGGCGGCCGTGCTGCGCGCCTACGTCGCGGGCGGCGGGACGGTGGTGATCACCGGACCGGCGCCCACCGCACTGGACGAACTGGGCGGTCAGCGGGCCGAGTTCGCCCTCTCCGACGTGCTCGGCCTGCGCCGGGCCGACCCGCTGCCCGCCACCAGGCAGAACTCCTTCGGCCGCGGCACCTGCCACTACGTCAAGGCGCGGGCCGGGCTCAGCTACCTGACCGGCACCGACCAGGCCTCGGCGGACCGACTGCTGGCCGCCGTCCGGCAGTCGGCGCCGCCCGCGGTCACCCTGGCCGGGGACCGGCGGATCTTCCTGGACGCCCGGCGGCTCGGCGGCGACACGATCATCCACCTGGTGAACTTCACCGCCTTCGGCGACACCCCGGCGGCGTTCCGGACCACCCCGGCCGACTGCACGCTCTCCTACGCCCTTCCGGTCGGGGCGAGCGTCACCGCCGTCACCGTCGCCGGCCCGGACGGCACCGACCCGGCGCCCAAGCCCGTCCCGTACACCGTCACCGGCGGGACGGTCAGCGTGCCGCTGACCGTCGCCCAGTACTCGGTGGTGACGATCACCGTCGGCTGACTGTCGGTCATCTCTCCTGCGCCGTACGGCGGATCAGGCGTCGCCGGCCAGCAGGTGCTGCCGCACCTCCTGGAAGGTCCACGCCCCGCCGGCCGGCCGGGAGAACACCCAGACCAGGTCGAACCGGTCCGGCCAGACGGCGGGCGCGCCGCTGCCGGTGGCACCGAGCGCCTCGACGATGCGCGGGATCCGTGAGTGCTCCCAGCAGATCAGCACCGGCTGCGGCCCGGCGAGCGCGGCGCCGGCCAGGTCGGACTCCTGGGACTCGGCGTACCGGGTGTCGACCGTCAGCCCGAGCTTCGCGGCGAGCGGGGTGACGGTCTGGCGCATCCGGTGCGCACCGGCCAGCGGGCCCTGGTCGGCGGCGGCGAGGATCCGGGCCGGGGTGCGCAGGCCGGGCGCGGGCGGCGAGAACAGCCCGGGCAGCGCGTTCGCGCGGGCCCAGCCGCGCTCGGTCAGGGACTTGCCGTCGTGCTTGCCGTTCTCGTCCAGGCCGGGGTGGCTGCCGTCGGGCTTCTCGCCGTGCCGGACGACCATCACGAAGGCCTCGCCGCCGGGGTCGCTCGCCCGGGCCGCCGACGCGCCCTTGCCGGGCTTGCCCGCACTGCCCGCACTGCCCGCCTCGGCCGAGGAGCAGCCGGCCAGCACCAGCGGCGCGGCGCCGGCCAGCCCGGCCAGCAGGGCGCGCCGGGTGGGCCCGCCGGGCCGTCGGCCGGTCACGCGGCGGCCCGTTCCAGCCGGACCAGCGCGTCCACCGCGACGCCTCCGCCCGCCGCGTCCGCGCCGTCCCGGTGGCCGGGTTCGCCGCCGACCTTCCGGTGCACCCGCTCGGCGCGGACGGTCCGCAGGCCGAGGCCGGCGAGGTCGGCCAGGACGTCGTCCGGGGTGAAGAGGACGGCCGGGTCCTGCGGACCGCCGACGCCTTCGGTGAGGTTGCTGCTGTCGTGTCCGACGACCAGCAGGGTGCCGCCGGGGGCGAGGGCGTCGGCGGCACGGCGCAGCGCGGTCCGGCGGTCCCCGGCGGGGACTTGGAGGTAGGCGACCAGCACGAGGTCGTAGCCGCCGGCGGGTGCCTCAAAGCTGCGGGCGTCGCCGTGGCGCCAGGTCAGCCGGTCGGCGACCTCGTCGGGCAGGTCGGCGGTGAGGCGTTCGGCGCGTTCCAGGGCGACGGCGGAGAAGTCGAGTCCGGTGACGTCCCAGCCCCGGGCGGCCAGCCAGATGGCGTTGCGGCCCTCGCCGGCGGCCAGGTCGAGGGCGTGGCCGGGGGTGCGGCCGGTCAGTTCGCGAACCACCCACTGGTTGGGCTCGGCGCCCCACACCAGCTCGCTCGCGGCGTAGCGGTCGTCCCAGTTCCGGCTGTCCATCGCGCCTCCTCCGTTCGGCGGGCCTGCTCGTCCCGGCCAACCTACCGGGCCGCCGGGCGCCCGGCCGGGTGCGGTCCAGCGGGCGGACACCCTTGACGGCGAATATTGGTCCAGTCCAATCTGTTCAGTCGTGACGCGAACGGGCCACCCGCCCGCCGCGTCCGCGCACCGCTCGTCAGCACGCGTCACCAGCCCGCGCGCCCCCACCGCGCCCGGGCCGGCTCCCCTGGCCCGTCCGGGCCACCGCACCGCCGGAACCCCCACACATCCGGAGGACCACCGCATGCACGACCGCGTCCTGCCCGCACGGCCCGACCGCTCCCCCGGGGAGCGCACCGGGCCTCGGGCCTCCCAGCGCAGAAGGGCCACCGCACTGGCCCTCGCCGCCACGCTCACCACGAGCGGCGCCGCCCTCGCCCTCACCTTCGGCTCCGCCTCCGCCACCCCGGTCAACATCCTGACCAACGGCGACTTCGAGACCGGCACCCTGGCCGGCTGGACCTGCTCCAACGGTTCCGTCGTCACCACCCCGGTGCACGGCGGGACCCGCGCGCTCAGCGGGGCCGCCTCGGCCTCCGACACCGCGCAGTGCCAGCAGACCGTCAACGTCCAGCCGAACACCACGTACACCCTGGCCGGCTGGCTCCAGGGCAACTACGTCTACCTGGGCGCCACCGGAACCGGCGTCAACTCCTCGGCCTGGACGCCCGGCGGCACCGGCTGGAACCAGCTCAGCACCACCTTCACCACCGGTGCGAGCACGACGTCCGTCACCGTCTTCACCCACGGCTGGTACGGCACCGGCACGTACTACGCGGACGACCTCACGCTGGTCGGCCCGACCGGGCCGACCTCGTCCGCCAGCCCGACGACCAGCCCGACGCCCACCGGCAGCCCGACCACGAGCCCGACGGCGTCCTCCAGTCCCACCGCCACCGGCAGCCCGACCGCGACCGGAAGCCCGACGTCGAGCCCGACCGGCAGCCCCACCGGCACGCCGACCGGCACCCCGACCCCGACGGCCACCGCGAGCGGCCCGGCCGGGGACGGCAAGGTCACCACCCCGACCGGCTTCGCGGCCACCACGACCACCGCCAACGCGGTCGTGCTCACCTGGCAGCCGTCCACCCTCACCAGCGGGGACGGGCCGGTCGCGTACAAGGTGTGGTCCAACGGCCAGCTGGTCGCCACCTCGATGGGCACCTCGGTCGCCGTCAGCTCCCTGCTGCCGAACCGGAGCTACACGTTCAGCGTCCAGGCCTACTCGGGCAGCCACGCCTCCGCCCAGTCCGCGCCGGTGAGCACCACGACCGCCGCCGCCCCCGCGCAGCAGCCGGTCCGCTCGGCGTACTTCGACCAGTGGGGCATCTACGAGAACGCGTACTCCCCGAAGAACGTCGCCACCAGCGGCGCCGCGGCCAAACTGGACGTCATCCACTACGCGTTCGCCAACATCGACCCCACCAGGTTCACCTGCTTCCAGGCGGTGAAGGCCTCCGACTCGACCAACGAGTCCAACCCCAACGCCGGTGACGGCGCGGGCGACGCGTACGCCGACTACCAGGCCGACTACAACTCCGGCACCAGCGTGGACGGCAGCGGCGACACCTGGGAGCAGCCGCTCAAGGGCAACTTCAACCAGCTGCGCCAGCTCAAGGCCAAGAACCCGAACCTGCGGTTCACCATCTCGATCGGCGGCTGGACGTACTCCAAGTACTTCTCCGACGCGGCGGCCACCGACGCCTCCCGCAAGACCTTCGTCTCCTCCTGCGTCGACATGTTCCTCAAGGGGAACCTGCCGACCGGCGTCGCCGGTGACGCCTCGGGCGGCGCGGCCTCGGCGGCCGGCATCTTCGACGGCATCGACCTCGACTGGGAGTACCCGGGCTCGGCCGGCGGCCACACCGGCAACCACTACTCCGCCGCCGACAAGCAGAACTTCACCCTGCTGCTGAAGGAGTTCCGCACCCAGCTGGACGCCCTCGGCTCCGCCCAGGGCAAGCGCTACCTGCTGAGCGCCGCGCTGCCCAGCGGCCAGGACAAGATCGCCCAGCTGGAGACCGACAAGATCGGCGCCTACCTGGACTACGCCGACGTGATGTCCTACGACATGCACGGCGCGTGGGACGCCAAGGGCCCGACCAACCACCAGGACCCGCTGCACGACAGCCCGGCCGACCCGACCACGCCGATCACCCCCGGCGCCCGCAAGTACAACGTGGACACCACGGTCACCGCGTACACGACCGGCCTGCCCGAGTACGGCATCCCCGGCGGCTTCCCGGCGAACAAGCTGGTACTCGGCATCCCGTTCTACTGGCGCGGCTGGACCGGTGTCCCGGCCGGTTCGAACTTCGGCCTGTACCAGAGCGCGACCGGCCCGACGGCCGCCAAGCCGCTGAGCCAGGAGGCCGGCCTGGCCGCCTGGAAGGAGCTCAACCCGTCGGCGGCGCAGACCCACTGGGACCCGGTCACCGAGAGCAGCTGGGTCTACGACGGCACCAACTTCTGGACCGGTGACACCCCGCAGGCCGTCCAGACGCGCGGGGCCTACGCCAAGAGCAAGGGCCTCGGCGGCCTGTTCGCCTTCTCCCTGGAGAACGACGACGCGGCCGGCACGATGCTCAACTCGATGGACAGCAGCCTGCGCTGACGTCCTGTCGGAAACAAGGAGTAAGCGACGGCCCGTGCGGGACTCCCGCGCGGGCCGTCCGCCGTCCGGAGCCGGAGGCCTCCCGGGATCAGCCGTTCCACGCGGCCGGCCGTCGCGGCGGCACCGGGTCCGCCCCGCCCGCGCCCGGGCGGCAGCGCAGCAGCCGTCCGACCGTCAGCCGGGCCCCGCGCAGCGCGCCGTGCCGGTGCAGCGCCTGCACGGCGTACGTCGAGCAGGACGGGGTGTACCGGCAGCAGGCAGGGCGCCGGGGGCTGACCTCGGTGCGGTAGTGGCGCACCGCGCCGTACAGCACACCGGCCGCGAAGCCGCGCGGGGCGGGCGCCGACGGGTCGGCGGTACGGTGTCCGCGCACCCCGGCCAGGGCGAACCGGACGCCGGAGGCCATCATCACCGGGATCAGCGCGATCAGGCAGGGGTCGGCGACCTCGCAGCAGCCGTCGCCGCAGCAGTCCAGGCACTTGTCCCGCCTGCGCTCCTTGGCCTTGGCCTTGTCGTGCTCGTCCTTGCGGTAGCGCTCCCGGTAGTCCTCCCAGGCCCGCCGCTGCTTCTTCCGTCGGAGCCGTTCCGGGACGGGAAGCCACCACCAGGCGCGTTCCGGGCGGGCCGGCGGGAAGTGGGCGCCGAGATCCGGCGTCGGGTCGGACACTGCTGACGATCCCCTCGATGCTCCGCCGGGGACCGACCCCGACGATCCGGGCAAGATTATCCGAAGATCATCTGCCCGGATCCGCACGGCCCCGGCGGGGTAGCCCTCCGGGTCAGCCCTTGAGGTCGAGCGAAGGGAAGAGGTCCTGGAACGGCTGGGTGGTCACCGAGACGCTCCGCGAGAACGGGTCGTCGAAGTCCCAGATCATGAACAGCAGGAAGGCGATCAGCGCACTGAAGCAGAGCGCCAGGACCAACTCCCGCGGCGTACGCCGGATCTGCAGGGCGAACAGCATCCCGACGGTCACCACCGCGCCGCCGATCAGGCCGAACCAGACGATCCCCGGCATCGTCGGGCCGGCGTTCTGGCCCCGGGAGTCGCGGGCGTCGGAGGCCTGGCTGATCCGGTCCATGATCGGCTGGTAGGCCTGCGACTCCAGGTCGGAGGCCGGCGGGCGGGTGGCGACGTCGGTCTGCAGCTTCTGCAGCAGCTGGTCGCCCTTCTCGGTGATCGCGCCGTTGTCCTGCATGTAGACCCACTCGGTGTTCACCACGTACGTGACGTAGGCGTCCACGTCGGCGCGGACCTGGTCGCGGAACTCGACCGGGTAGACCACCGCCCGGTCGCTCACCTCCCGCAGCGACTGGGCCTCGCGGAACAGGTCGTCCTGGGCGGCGCCGCGCGCCTCCCAGACACCCGCGATGGCGAGACCGAGGACGATCGCGTACACCACGCCGATCATCATCGTGATGTACTCGATGACATCCGGGGTCTCGTCGGTCTTCACCTCGGTGCCGTTTCCTCGGCGGTGCCTCAGCAGCACCACCGCCACGACGACGGCACAGGCCGACGCCATGGCGATGGTCAACGCCACCCACTCGGACATGGGAACTCCTCTCTCTGGCTTGGCTTGTGACGGAACGGAAAGGTCGGTGACGACCCCGGGCCGCAGGCGGGCGCGGGGCCGGACGGCGGGCGCGGGGCCCGCGGCCGGTCAGGAGCCGCCCGAGCGGCCCCGTCCGCGGCCCCGGCCCGGGCGCAGGGCCGCGGCCGCGAGCACACCGGGGACCATGATCATCAGGATCGTGGTGGTCATCGGGGTGCTCTGGTGGTGCTGCGCCATGGGCATCGGCTTGGCGGCCGGGACGTGGAACGACCGTCGCGCCGACGGGGTCGGCCACAGCGGGCTCGGCCGGACCGGGCTCGGCGAGGCCGCGCTCGGGGCCGCCGGGCTGGGTACCGCCGGGCTCGGGGCCGCCGGGGCTGCGGGCGGCGGCGCGGCCTGCGCCGGGGGCGGCGGGGCCGGCACCGGAGC
>NZ_JBHTRF010000050.1:0-63768 GCF_042796115.1 Kitasatospora sp. NPDC056446
CCGACCCGAAGCCCTACGTGTGGACCAAGACCGCCGACGAGATCCTCGAACGCCTCGCCGGATATCTGAAGCGAATTCCCGACTCAGGACACTAGGGCGTGTCTGACAATTCGCGTCGGATCAGCGGGCGGCGTTGGGGTGCGTGCATCGCAAGGCGGAGGAGGGAGTCCATGCGGAGCATCGGCGACTGACGACAACGCGGCGAGGTGCGTGCCCCGGCGTCGCACGCCCGGCGGGAATTGTCAGACACGCCCTGTCGGGCTGCCCGGAAGGCGGCAACGGGCGCCCGGGGCGGGTGCGGGACGGTCAGCGCAGGGTGAGGATGCGCGGTCCGTCCTCGGTGATGGCGACGGTGTGCTCCAGGTGGCTGGCGCGTGAGCCGTCGGTGGTGCGCAGGGTCCAGCCGTCCGGGTCGGTGTCGTAGTCGTCCCGGCCGCCGGCCGTGAGCATCGGCTCGATGGCCAGCACCAGGCCCGGGCGCAGCGGGTAACCCCGGCCCGGGCGGCCGGTGTTGGACACGTGCGGGTCCTCGTGCATGCTGCGGCCGATGCCGTGGCCGCCGAAGCCCTCCGGCGTGCCGTACCGGCCGGCGCGGATGACCCCGCCGATGGCGTGGGCGATGTCGCCGGTCCGGTTGCCGACCACGGCGGCCGCGATGCCGGCCTCCAGGGCGCGCCGGTTGGCGTCGATCAGCGCGGTGTCCTCGGGACGGGCGGTGCCGACGGTGAAGCTCACGGCCGCGTCGCCGGCCCAACCGTCCAGGATGGCGCCGCAGTCGATGCTGACCAGGTCGCCGTCGCGCAGCCGGTAGCCGTTCGGGATGCCGTGCACGATGGCGTCGTTGACGGAGGCACAGATGACGGCGGGGAAGGGGACGGGCGCGAAGGACGGGCGGTAGCCCAGGAACGGCGAGGTCGCCCCGGCCGCCTTGAGCACGCCCCGCGCCACCTCGTCCAGCTCCGTCAGGCCGACGCCCACCGCCGCCGCTTCCCGCACGGCGGCCAGCGCGTCCGCGACCACTCGCCCGGCCTCGCGCATCGCGGCGAGGGCGGCGTCCGACTTGATTTCGACCATGGTGAACCACTCCCCTGGATCCAATTCTTATACCGGTATTTGTATCACGCTCGTTGGTGGACGAGCATCATCCGCTCCGCCGGGCGGGAAACGGGGGCGCAGGAGGGGACGGCGGCGGCGCCCGCGGCCGACCAGGGAATACGTGGCGCCCGAGGGGTCCGTGATCCGCTAGTGTTCGGCGGCGCAATCCGATGATCTGACCATGAGGAATCCACGTGACGACCCCGCCGACCACCCCCGTCGACGAGACCCCCAAGCCTGCCGAGCCGCTCGCCCAGGAGCCCGCAGGCACCGAACCCCCCGCCCCCGCCGGGCCCACGCGGCTGCGCCGGATCGCCACCCGCGTGGGGGGCCCGCTCCTCCTGGTCGCGCTGATGTCCGGAGGCCTGCTGGTCTCCAACTACATGAGCAAGTCCGAGCCCGAGGCCGCCAAGGCCGGCGACTGCGTGCACGACCTCGGCGGCAGCGGCTCCAAGCCCAAGATGGAGCTGGTGGCCTGCACCAAGCCCACCGCGGACTTCAAGGTCACCAAGGTCGTCCACGACGGCGACGCCAAGCACGCGTGCGACACGGAGCCGGAGGACGTCTTCGGCTCCTACAGCGAGGAGCGCCGGAGCACCGTCGTCATCCTCTGCCTGGCCCTGAACGCCGACCGCCCGGGCGGCCCGGCGGAGCTCCCGAACTGGCCCGCGCAGTAGGACGGGCCGCGGACCGGCCGCCCGGGCCCGTCCGGTGGGCCCCGGCGGACCCGGCCGACCCGGCGGGGATCCGCGGGACACCCACTACACTCGGCGCCATGGTGAGGACTCCGCTGACCCCGTGGGAGCGCGAGCGCGGGGAGCGCTTCGGCGCGCTGCTGCGCGAGGCGCGTGGCGAGCGCAGCATGGTCGAGGTGGCGGCGGTGGCCGGCGTCTCGGCGGAGACGCTGCGCAAGATCGAGACCGGCCGGGCGCCGACGCCGTCGTTCTTCACCATCGTGGCACTGGCCTTCGCACTCGACCTCTCCTTGGACGAGCTGGCCGGCGCCTGCGCGCTGCCGGCGGACGGTGAGCACCCCGAGGCGCTCTCGGCGTGACGGACGACGGCCCGCCCCGCGCGTGCTGCGCGGGGCGGGCCGTCGTCACGGCCGCACCGGGGCCGTACCGGAGGGCGGGGCGGGTCAGCCGACCGAGCTGTTGTAGCTCTCGATCGCCGGCTGGAGCTCCTTGGCCGCGTCGGCCAGGGCCTGCTGGGCGGGCTTGCTGCCGGCGATGGTCTGCTCGATCGCGGTCTCCACGCCCTTGCGGGCCTGGGGCATCACGCCGAGCAGGCAGCCGGCGGTGGCCGGGGTGGGCTTGGTGGCCTTCAGCTGGTCGATGGCGGTCTGGAACTGCGGGTACTTGGCCACCCACTCCTTGTCCTTGGGGTCGTCCAGGGACTTCGTGTTGACCGGGAAGTAGCCGGTGCCGGTGTGCCAGACGGCCTGCTGCTCGGGGGCCGCCACGAACTTCTCGAACTCCCAGGCGGCGCGCTTCTCGGCGTCCGAGTGGCCGGGGCCGCTGATCCACAGCGAGGCGCCGCCGATCACCGGGCCGCCCTGGTCGGCGGCGGTGACCTTCGGGAAGGCCGCGGTGCCGACGGTGAACTTCGCCGCCTCGGTGTAGCCGCGCAGCACACCGGTGGACTCCAGGTGCATCGCGACCGTACCGGCCTTGAAGGCGGCCTGGGCGTCGTCGGTGGTGCGGCCGGTGTTGGCCGCGTAGCCGCCCTTGACCAGGTCGGCCCACCACTGGACGATCTGCGCGCCCTGGGCGGAGTCGAACACGACCTTGCCCGCCTTGTTGCCGCGGCCGTTGTCGTTGTCGCAGTACATCGTGCCGGACTCGGCCAGCAGCTGCTCGACGAACCAGCCGTAGATGGCGGCACCGAAGCCGTACCGGACGGTCTTGCCGTCGGCGTCCTTCTTGGTCAGCTTCTTCGCCAGCTCGCCCAGCTCGTTGAGGTCCTTGGGCGGCTGGGCCGGGTCGAGGCCGGCCTCCTTGAAGGCGTCGCTGTTCAGGTAGAGCAGCGGCATCGAGGAGTTGAACGGCATCGACTGGAGCTTGCCGCCGACCGAGTAGTAGTTGCGGATGTTGGCGTCCAGGTCGTCCAGCGCGTAGCCGTCCTTGTCCGCGAAGGCCTGGGCGGGGACGGCCTGCTTGGAGTCGATCATGAACCGGGTGCCGATGTCGTAGACCTGCACCAGGGCGGGGGTGCCCTTCTGCTGCACCGAGGCCTTGTACTTGGTGACCAGCTCGTCGTACTTGCCCTGGAACTGCGGCTTGACCTCGATCTTGCCCTGGTGCGCGGCGTTGAACTGGTTGACCAGCCCGGTGAGCACCTCGGCGTTCTTGCCGGTCATCGAGTGCCAGAACTCGACCGAGGTGACACCGGAGGCCTGGTCGAGCGCCTGGGCGCCGGGCGCGGCGGCGTCGGAGGAGCCGCCGGAGGCCGAGCCGGAGCCGCCGGAGCTACAGGCGGTCAGGGACAGGCCGGCCACCATCAGGGCCGCGAGCGCGCGTGCACTCATCTTCACGAGGGTTCTCTCTTTCGGGAGGAAGGGCCGGATCCGGGAGGACGGACCGGCGGGCCGGCGCACCGGCGGGTCAGCGCACCGCGCCCGCGGTCAGCCCGCGGACGATGAAGCGCTGGCCGAAGACGACCAGGGCGAGGGTGGGCAGCAGGGAGAGCACGACGCCGGCCAGGATCAGCCCGGGGTCGGCCATCTCCGAGTCGCGCAGCGAGGTGAGACCGATCTGGAGGGTCTGCATGTTCGCCGTGCGGGTGATGATCAGCGGCCAGAAGTACTGGTTCCAGGCCGACAGGAAGACGTAGATCGACAGCGCCGCGAGCGCGGGCTTGTTGAGTGGGACGACGATCCGCCACAGGAAGCGCCAGTGGCCGGCGCCGTCGATCCGGGCGGCGTCGCGCAGTTCGCCCGGCAACTGGCGGAAGGCCTGCCGCAGCATGAAGGTGCCGAAGCCGGAGGCGAGGAAGGGCAGCACCAGGCCGAAGTAGGTGTTGCCGAGCCCCCAGCCGGACAGCGTCAGGTAGTTGGGGATGATGATGGCCTCCCACGGGACCATCAGCGTCGCCAGGAACACCCCGAACACCGCGGCCCGCGCCTTCAGCGGCAGGAAGACGAAGGCGTACGCGGCCAGGATCGAGGTGAACAGCTGGGCCGCGGTGATGGCGGTGGCCACGATCGCCGAGTTGGCGTACTGGCGGACCAGCGGGATCGCGTCCACGGCGCCGGAGAAGTTCCGGCCGGTGACCGAGTGCGGCACCAGCGCGGGCGGGTAGGAGGAGAGTTCGGACGGTCCCATGAAGGCGCCGGCGACCGCGTAGTACACCGGGAAGGCCACGGTCACGACGGCGACGGCGAGCAGCAGGTAGACGGCGGCCCGGCCGAGCAGGTCGCGCGGGGAGCGCCCGGCGAGGACGCGGGTGCGCGGGCGGGGGCGGGGCGCCTCGGCCCGGGCCTCGTCGTCCGTGGTGGCGAGAGTACTCACGCGTAGTGCACCTTCCGCTCCAGGACGCCGAACTGGACGGCCGTGCAGGCGAGGACGACCACGAGCAGCACCACGGCCTGGGCACTGGCCGTGCCGAAGTCGCTGGAGCCGTAGGCGAAGGCCTTCTCGTAGACGGAGTAGACGAGGGTCCGGGTGGAGCCGTCCGGCCCGCCCTTGGTGAGGATGTGGATCTGACCGAAGCTCTGCAGCGCGTGGACGGTGGAGACCACGGTCAGGAAGAACAGGTTCGGACCGAGCATCGGGACGGTGATCGAGCGGGCCAGCCGCAGGCCGGACGCGCCGTCGATCCGGGCCGCCTCGACGACCTCCCCCGGGATCGAGCCGATGCCCGCGGAGAGCACCAGCACGTTGTAGCCGAGGTTCATCCACACCGTGGTGACGGCCACCGACAGCAGCGCGTACCGGGAGTCGGTCAGCCAGCCGACCGGGCCGAGTCCGACCTGCGACAACAGGCCGTTGAGCACCCCGCTGGCGGGGTTGAAGAACACCGCGAAGACCACGGAGGCACTGGCCACCGAGAAGGCGAAGGGCAGCGCGAAGGCGGAGCGCAGCAGCCGCACGCCCCGGATCCGGTTCTCCAGCAGCAGCACCAGCACCAGCGCGCCGAGCACTCCCGGCACCACGGTGATCAGGGTGAACAGCCCCGTGGTGACGAGGGTGCGGCCGAAGTCGGCGGAGGTCAGCAGGTCGGTGTAGTGCTTCATCCCGACGTAGCGGGAGGGTGCTCCGAAGAGGTCGTTGGCGTGTCCGCTCAGGTAGATCGTCCGACCCAGCGGGTAGCCGATGAAGAGGACGAAGACCACCAGGGAGGGGAGCAGGAAGGCCCAGGCCAACCCGTGTTCGCCCCAGCGCCCCCGCCGCTGCGGTGGTGGGCGGCGGCCCGCGAGGGGCCCGGTGTGCGGTGCGGTCGGCATCTTTCGCGCGTCCGCCTTTCGTGATGTCGGTTCCGGCCGAAACCGTGTCTTGCCCACACGACGCGGCGGAAACCTCCCGGTGATCAACGAGTGTCACCGGGATTACGCGTTCGCGTCAGATTCGGCCGATCGTGCCCGGACGGGCTCCCTGCCGGGCTGCCACGGG
This sequence comes from Kitasatospora sp. NPDC056446, assembly GCF_042796115.1. Taxonomy (NCBI): domain Bacteria; kingdom Bacillati; phylum Actinomycetota; class Actinomycetes; order Kitasatosporales; family Streptomycetaceae; genus Kitasatospora; species Kitasatospora sp. NPDC056446. The sequence continues at coordinate 5,706 of NZ_JBHTRF010000050.1, forward strand.
GTTCACCGGGCTGTCGGAGGGGTGCCGTACGGTGCGCGGGTGGACGAAACGGGATTCGACATACGGGCCGCAATGGCCGAAACCTTGCACAGCCGTGCGGGCGCCTGGACGCTCGTCCGGGGCTTCGCCGCGTACTGGGGCGAGCCGCTGGGGCCGGCGGACGGCTTCTCGGACGAGGAGCTCGACGCGGCCGAGCGGCGGCTCGGGCTGCGGCTGCCGGCGGCGCTGCGCGAGACGTACCGGCTGTTCGGCCGGCGCGCGGACCTGACCAGCAACCAGGACGTGCTGCTGACGCCGGACGAGCTGTTCCTGATGGACGGCGCCCTGGTCTACCGGGAGGAGAACCAGGGCTGCGCGCACTGGGGCGTCCTGCTGGCGGACCTCGGCCGGGAGGACCCGCCGACGGTGGTCCGGCCGGACCTGGCGGACAAGTCGCAGGAGCGGTGGGAGCCCTGGGAGGAGCGCTTCTCGACGGCGGCCGCGGTGATGGCGATGACGGAGAAGCTGATGGAGGACGACGATCTGATCGTCTTCATGGAGGACGACGAGCTGCCCGACGGGCTGGCCGAGTTGCCCCCGCTCGGCCGCGACTGCCGCTGGTTCGCCGGGCCGGACGTGCTGGTCCTGGTGGTCGAGGGCGCCTTCATGAACGCCCGGGCGCGCACCGAGGAAGCGTTGGACGCGCTGTAGCCGCGGGCGGCTCAACGGCTGAACCCCGTGCAGCCGTTGAGCCGTCCCCAGCCGGGTCAGGCGCTGGAGCCGCCGTCCAGCACCAGGTCGGAGCCGACGGTGTAGCCCGCCTCGTCCGAGGCGAGGTAGAGCACGGCGGCGGCGATCTCCTCCACCGCGCCCGCCCGGCCGACCGGGACCTCGGACCTCATCCGCTCGCTCTTGTCGGCGGCGTTCTCGCCGGGGCGGCTGGACATCGGGGTGTCCACCGCGCCGGGGCTCACCGTGTTGATCCGCACGCCCTCGGCGATGTGGTCGAGGGCGGCGGTGCGGGTCAGCGCGGTGACGGCGGCCTTGCTGGCGAGGTAGGCCGCGGCGCCGCGGACCCGCCGGTGGACGCCCAGGTTGGAGGAGACGTTGACGATCGCGCCGCCGCCGTGCGCCCGCATGTGGCCGATCTGGTGCTTCATCGCGAGCAGGGTGCCGGTGACGTTGACGTCGAACACCCAGCGCCACTCGGCCTCGTCGATGTCGGCGACCGGGCCGGCGGCACCGAACACCCCGGCGTTGTTGACGGCGACGTCCAGGCCGCCGAACCGCTCGACGGCCTCGCGGACCAGCCGGGCGGCGTCCTCGCCCTTCGTCACGTCACCGGTCAGCACGACCGCCTTGCCGCCGGCCTGCTCGATCAGCTCGACGGTCTCGGCGAGCGGGGCGGCGCTGCGGCCGGCGACCGCGACCCGGGCGCCCTCCCGGGCGAAGGCGAGCGCGATGGCCCGGCCGATGCCGCTGCCGCCGCCGGTGACCAGGACGGACTTGTCGGCGAAACGCGTGGTCATGAGGTGGACTCCTTGATTCGAGTGGTGCGCTCTGGTGCGTCGGTGGTGGTTCGGGGGAGGGCGGCGACCGCCACGGCGGTGAGTGCCAGCCCCACGGCCGCTGCCGCGAAGGCCACGGCGTAGCCGCCGACGACGCTCGGGCGGGTGGCGGCGAGCGCCATCAGGGCGGCCAGGCCCCCGGTGGGGCCGAGTTCCATGGCCGTGTTGAACACGCCCGCGGCCAGGCCGGTCCGTTCGGGGGCCACCCCGCCGGTGGCGAGGACGGCCGCTCCGGCGAATGCCGCGGCGGCCCCGGCGGGCAGCAGGAGCAGTCCGGGCAGCAGCCCCAGCGGGTACCCGCTGTCGGGGGCGAGCCCGGCCAGCAGGCCGAGTCCGCCGCCCGCCGCGGCGAGGCCGCCCGCGGTGACCGGCCCCGGCCCGTACCGGACGGTCAGCGGGCCGGCCAGGCGGCCGGACAGCAGCAGGGCGGCCGCGTAGGGCAGGAAGGCGGCGGAGGTGGCGGCGGCGCTCCAGCCGCGCTGCTGCTGGAGGTAGAGCGAGAGCAGGACGAAGGTCAGCGCGGTGCCGGCGGCCGTCACCATGACGGTGGCGAGCGCGGTGGCACGGCGCCGGTCGGCGAGGAACCCGGGCGGCAGCAGCGGGTCGGCGGCGCGCCGTTCGGCGGCGGCGAAGGCGAGCAGCAGGACGAGCCCGGCGAGCAGCGGTCCGTACACCTCGGGGTCGGCCCAGCCGTGCTCGGTGGACGCCACCAGGGCGTAACTCGCCGCGCAGATACCGGCGGTGGCGAGGGCCGCACCGCGCAGGTCCAGGGCCGGGCGGCGCCCGGCGGGCTCCGCGGAGGGCAGCGAGCGGGAGCGGGCGAGGCCGGCCAGGGCGACCAGGACGGGCACCGCGAACAGCCAGCGCCAGGACACCACGGCGGCGACCGCGCCGGACAGCACGCTGCCGGCGGTGGCGCCGAGCACCGAGAGACCGCCCCAGGTGGCCATCGCCCGCCGGTAGTCGGCGGCCGCGGGGTACAGCACCCGCACCACCGCGACCGCCGCCGGGGCGGCGAGGGCCGCGCCGGCGCCCTGGAGGAGGCGGCTCGCGAGCAGGACCGGGTAGCCGGGCGCCAGAGCGCAGGCGATGGAGGCGGCGCCGAGCACCGCGAGGCCCGTCCGCAGGACCCGGCGCCCACCGTGACGGTCGGTCAGCCGACCGCCGAGGAGCAGCAGGGAGCTGAAGGTGAGCCCGTAGGAGGCGCTCAGCAGCAGCACCCCGGACGGGCCGAGCCCGAACTCCCGGGCCACCAGCGGCAACGGCACGGTGAGGATCGTGATCGTGAAGACCAGCACCGCCTGTACGACGCCCAGCAGTGCGAATCCGAACCGACTCCCCGTGGCGACACTCATGACAAACCCCCTCCCCCTTTTAAGAACGCTCGGTCCAGAATAAGGACAGCAAAGGACCCTCGCCCGACCCTGTCGGCCGGGCGCCGGTTCGGCCGTCCATGGCGGTTCGGCCGTCCTCGGCGGGCCCGGCCGTCAGCCCGGCCCCAGCAGCAGCAGCGCCTGCTCGGCGGCGTCCCCCACCCGGGCCGCGCCGTCGGCGGTCTTGCCCATCACCCGCATGCCCTGCATCAGCACCATCAGCATCCGGGCGAGCGCCCGGGGCTCCCGCTCGGCGGGCAGTTCGCCCTGCGCCCCGGCGCGCACCAGGGCGGCGGTCAGCACCGCCTCCAGATGGGCCAGGCTGGCGCCCACCCGGCGGGCCGCCGAGGTGTCGTGCGGGGCGAGCTCGACGGCGGTGTTGGTGACGAAGCAGCCGCGCTCCCGACCCTCCCCGGCCGACTCCGCCGCGTACCGGCGCACCATCGCCCGCACGGCCGGCAGGACCGGACCGGGCTGGGACAGTTCGGCCAGCAGCACCGGGTCGGTCTGCTCGGCGTACCGCTCCAGCGCGCGCAGGTACAGCTCGTGCTTGCTGCCGAAGGTCGCGTAGATGCTGGCCCGGGCGATGCCCAGCCCTTCGACCAGGTCGGCCATCGAGGTGGCCTCGTAGCCGCGCTGCCAGAACAGCTCCAGGGCCGCCTGCAGCGCCGCGTCCGGGTCGAATTCCTTCGTTCGCGCCATGTCGCAGACCCTAGCCCTTTCGGGAACGATCGGTCAAGAAAGGCCGATCATTGGTCCAGACCGGTTATCTGACGGAGCATTGCCAAGTGGACTAGACCAAGGCTACCCTTGCCGCCCCATCCCTCCTTACCCCCACAGGAGGAGTCCCCCATGTCCGCACCCGTCCCCAACAACCCCCGCCAGGCGGCCGAGGCCGCCAGGCCCCTGGTCCTGACAGCCTTTCGGATCGTCGTCGGCCTGCTCTTCGCCTGCCACGGCGCCGCCGCGCTCTTCGGCGTCCTCGGCGGCACCAAGGGCGGCGGCACCGTCCCGCTCGGCCAGTGGCCCGGCTGGTGGGCCGCACTGATCCAACTGGTCGGCGGCATCCTGGTCCTGCTCGGCGCCGGCACCAGGACGGCCGCCCTGCTCTGCTCCGGCTCGATGGCCTACGCCTACTTCACCGTCCACCAGGAGCACGCACTGCTGCCGCTGCAGAACGGCGGCGAGGCCTCGGTCATGTTCTGCTGGGCCTTCCTGGCCATCGCCGCGCTCGGCTCCGGCCCGTTCGCCCTGGACCGGCTGCTCGCCCGCCGGCCCGCGGCCGGGGCGGTCGAACCGGCCGCCCAGCCGACCTCGACGGGCTGACCTCAGCCCGTCGCGAGGTGCCGTTCCACCGAGGCGACCTTGGCGGTGAGGCCGTCGGTGACCCCGGCCCGGTCGTCGATCTTGATGACCGTGCTGACCCGGTCGCTGTAGCGCTTCACCGCCTCGACCGCCTCCCGGATCACCGGCATCACCTCGTCCCACTCCCCCTCGATGCTGGTGAACATCGCGTCCGTGCGGTTCGGCAGCCCGCTCGCCCGGACCACCCGGACGGCGGCGGCCACCGCCTCCCCCACGTCCTCGCCGATCCCCAGCGGGGTCACCGAAAAGGCTGCGATCACGGCTCTGCGCTCCTTGCGTCGACGGCACTGGTCACCGGCCCGGACCTTCCCGGACCGGCGACCAGGCTAGGCCCTGCTTCGCCCGCGAGCCGCTCAGGCCACCGAGGGCAGCGGCGGTTCGACCGCCAGGGACGCGGTGGAGCGGGCCCGGTGCTGGGCGGCCCAGGAGGCGAGGGCGACCGCGCAGGCGTGGTCCAGGTGGCGCAGCCCGGACCAGTCCAGCTCCACCGCCCGGTCGGCCGGCAGGCGTTCCAGGGTGTCCAGCAGCCGGGGCAGCCGCAGGAAGGTGGCGTTGCCGCTCAGCCGCACCCGGTGCAGGGCCTCGCCGGACGGCAGCACCTGCTCCTCCACCAGGATCTGCAGGTGCGAGGTCTGCCAGGCGGACTTGACCACCGCCAGGCCGATGCCGATCAGCACCCCCTCGAACAGGTCGGTGGCGATGATCGCGACCGCCGTCACCACGAGGATCAGCGCCTCCCCCCGGTGGCCGCGGCAGAGTGCGGCGATCCGGCGCAGCGGGACGAGCTTGGCGCCGGCGTGGACCAGGACGGCGGCGAGCGCGGTGAGCGGGACCAGCCCGAGCGCGCCGGGCAGCAGCGCCGTGAACAGCAGCAGCCAGCAGCCGTGCAGGACGCGGGAGGCCTTGGTCCGGGCACCGGCCTGGACGTTGGTCGCGCTGCGGACGATCACCGCGGTCATCGGCAGCGCGCCGAGCAGTCCGCAGACGGTGTTGCCGATGCCCTGGGCGGTGAGTTCGCGGTCGTAGTCGGTGCGCGGGCCGTGGTGCATCCGGTCGACGGCGGCGGCGCTGAACAGCGTCTCGGCCGAGGCGATCAGGGTGAAGGCGACGACCGTGCCGATCCCGGCGGTGCCGGCCAGCGCGCCGAGCGAGGCGCGGTCGGGCAGTTGCACGACGTCGAGCAGGTCGGCCACCCGGACCCGGGCCACCGGCAGGTCGGCGGCGGCGGTGACGGCGGCGGCCAGTCCGACGGCGGCCAGCGGCGCGGGGACGGCCCGGGCGGCGCGCTCCGGCAGGTACGTCCAGCCGACCAGCACCAGCAGGGTGCCCAGGCCGAGGGCGACCGCGCTCGGGGTGGCGGCGGCGGTGAGGACGTCCTTGAACAGGGCGGGCAGTCCGGCGATCTTCTCCGGTCCGGTCGCGGGGGCGCGGCGGTCGGCGAGCGCGTAGAGCTGGCCGAACACCAGGGTCAGGCCGATGCCGGCCAGCATGCCGTGCACCACCGAGGCGGACATCGCCCGGAACCAGCGGCCGAGCCGCAGGAGGCCCATCAGCAGTTGCAGCAGGCCGGTGCCGAGCACCAGCAGGCCGAGCGCGCCGACGCCGAACTCCCGGACGGCGTCGGCGACCAGGACGGTCAGCCCGGCGGCGGGGCCGCTGACCTGGAGGCTGCTGCCGGGCAGGGCGCCGACCACCAGGCCGCCGACGATGCCGGTGACCAGCCCGAGTTCGGCCGGGACGCCGGAGGCGACGGCCACCCCGACGCAGAGCGGCAGGGCCACCAGGAACACCACCAGCGAGGCGGGCAGGTCGTGGCGCCAGGGGACGGCGCGCAGGACGGCGGTCGGCGGCCGGAACGGGGACCGGGGCCGGCCCGGCGGGGCGTCCTTCCGGGGGCGACCCGGCGGGCCCTCGCTCCGGTGGGGCGGCCGGGTCACCCGGTCACCGCCGGGGTGCGGGTGGGGGCGGGGGTAGGGGTGAGGGTGGGCGTGGGGGTGAGGGTGGGGGTACAGCAGCGCACGGGGACGCTCCTTCCGCGCGCCCGCCGCTGCGGGCACGCCGTTGCGGTGCGGGGCAGGGTGCGGCATCGGGCAGGGTGGACTGCGGGGCTGGGCAGGGCGGTGCGCGGCCCGGTGCGGGCCAGGGGTGCGACGTGGGGAAGGGACCCCGGCACGGCGGTGGCAGCGCCGGCGGTGGTGGTGGCAGCGGCGACGGCGGCGCGGCCGCACGTCCGGGCGGACCCGCTCCCCCAAACCCCCCTGCCGCGGCCTCAGTTGGACGTCACGGGCCCGGCGTGGCACCGACGGTACCCAGGGTGGCAGGGCAGGCCGACCCCGGACACCGACCCTTCACCGGCACTGCACACCGGGTGCGCTTCCCGGCCCGGAGCGTCCGCTTCCCCGCGTACACCAGCGCGGTTGCCGTCCTGACGTGCGAACTCTCCGCCGCCGGCACACCCCCGGCCGGGCTTCCACATTCTGTTGAAGTCCCCCTTGACGCCCCGACGAGGCCCGCCCTACCTTGTTTCCACATACAGAAACCGTTCTTCCGTATGGTGGAATTCAGGAGATGAGCCCTCCGAGCCACTGCGGGCCGACGCAGGAGAGACCCGATGCCTCGTATGACAGCCGCCCGCGCGGCCGTGGAGATCCTCAAGCTCGAAGGCGTTGAGGTCGCGTTCGGCGTGCCCGGCGCAGCCATCAACCCGTTCTACGCCGCCCTCAAGGCCTCCGGCGGCATCAGCCACACGCTGGCCCGCCACGTCGAGGGCGCCTCCCACATGGCCGAGGGCTACACCCGCGCCAAGGCCGGCAACATCGGTGTGTGCATCGGCACCTCCGGCCCCGCCGGCACCGACATGATCACCGGCCTGTACTCGGCGATCGCCGACTCCGTCCCGATCCTGTGCATCACCGGCCAGGCCCCCGTCGCCCGGCTGCACAAGGAGGACTTCCAGGCCGTCGACATCGCCTCGATCGCCAAGCCGGTCACCAAGGCCGCCACCACCGTGCTGGAGGCCGCCCAGGTCCCCGGCGTGTTCCAGCAGGCCTTCCACCTGATGCGCTCCGGCCGTCCGGGCCCGGTCCTGATCGACCTGCCGATCGACGTCCAGCTGACCGAGATCGACTTCGACCCCGAGGCCTACCAGCCGCTCCCGGTCTACAAGCCCGCCGCCAACCGGATCCAGATCGAGAAGGCCATCGCGCTGCTCCAGCGCTCGGAGCGCCCGCTGATCGTGGCCGGCGGCGGCGTCATCAACGCGGACGCCTCCGCGCTGCTGCTGGAGTTCGCCGAACTCACCGGAGTCCCGGTGATCCCGACCCTGATGGGCTGGGGCATCGTCCCGGACGACCACGAGCTGAACGCCGGCATGGTCGGCCTCCAGACCTCGCACCGCTACGGCAACGAGAACTTCCTCGCCTCCGACTTCGTCCTCGGCATCGGCAACCGGTGGGCCAACCGCCACACCGGCGGCCTGGACGTCTACACCGCGGGCCGCACCTTCGTCCACGTCGACGTCGAGCCCACCCAGATCGGCAGGATCTTCGCCCCCGACCTCGGCATCGCCTCCGACGCCAAGGCCGCGCTGGAGCTCTTCGTCCGGGTCGCCGGGGAGCTCAAGGCCGCCGGGCAGCTCAAGGACCGCAGCGCGTGGGCGGCCGCCACCCAGGAGCGCAAGGCCACGCTCCAGCGCCGGACCCACTTCGACAACGTGCCGCTGAAGCCGCAGCGCGTCTACGAGGAGATGAACCGGGCCTTCGGACCGGAGACCCGCTACGTCACCACCATCGGCCTGTCCCAGATCGCCGGCGCGCAGATGCTGCACGTCTACAAGCCGCGGCACTGGATCAACTGCGGCCAGGCCGGCCCGCTGGGCTGGACCATCCCGGCCGCGCTGGGCGTCGCCACCGCCGACCCCGAGGGGCAGGTCGTCGCGCTCTCCGGCGACTACGACTTCCAGTTCATGATCGAGGAGCTGGCGGTCGGCGCCCAGCACCGGATCCCGTACATCCACGTGCTGGTCAACAACTCCTACCTCGGCCTGATCCGCCAGGCGCAGCGCAACTTCGACATCGACTTCCAGGTCAAGCTGGAGTTCGAGAACATCAACGCGCCCGAGCTGGGCGTCTACGGCGTGGACCACGTCAAGGTCGCCGAGGGCCTGGGCTGCAAGGCGATCCGGGTCACCGAGCCGGAGGGGCTGCTGCCGGCCTTCGAGGAGGCCAAGAAGCTGGCCGCCGAGTTCCGCGTCCCGGTCGTGGTCGAGGCGATCCTGGAGCGGGTCACCAACATCGCGATGAGCGGCACCGACATCGACAAGGTCAACGAGTTCGAGGACCTCGCCACCCTCCCCGAGCACGCGCCGACGGCGATCAGGCCGCTCGCTCTCTGAGCCGCCGCGCGGGGGCGTACGAGCCGCTCCGCACGCCCCCGCACCCTCGCGCCTCCGGAACACCGGCGGTGCCGGCACGGTTGACCCGTCCGGGGCCGCTACCGTGTGCCCGGGCGATAACCCGCTGCCGACCTGCCGAAAGGACCACCACCGTGAGCCTGTACGACATCCCGCTGCGCACCCTCGCCGGCGAGCCCACCTCGCTGGGCGACCACAAGGGCAAGGCCCTGCTGATCGTCAACGTCGCCTCCAAGTGCGGCCTGACCCCGCAGTACACCGGCCTGGAGAAGCTCCAGCAGCGGTACGCCGCGCGCGGCTTCACCGTGCTGGGCTTCCCCTGCAACCAGTTCGCCGGGCAGGAGCCGGGCAGCGCGGAGGAGATCCAGACCTTCTGCTCGACCACCTACGGCGTCACCTTCCCGCTGTTCGAGAAGCTCGACGTCAACGGCGACGACCGGCACCCGCTGTACGCGCAGCTGACCCAGGTCGCCGACGCCGAGGGCGAGGCCGGGGACGTCTCCTGGAACTTCGAGAAGTTCCTGGTCTCGCCGGACGGCACCGTCGCCGCCCGGATCCGCCCCCGGGTCGACCCGGAGTCGGCCGAGCTGACCGCCGCGATCGAGGCCGTCCTCCCGGCCTGATCGCGCGACCGACGGGGAGGGCCGCGTCCGGCGGCCCTCCCCGTCACAGCAACAGGCGGGTCCCCGGGGGGAGTTCGCCCGAGCGGGCGGCGTCGCGCAGGTGTGCCAGGAGGGTGTCGCGCAGGGCCTCGGCGGCCCGGGTGAGCGGTACTTCGTGGCCGTGCGCCACGGCGATGGTGCGGCCCAGGCCCGGCCCGGCGAAGGGCGTCACCGCGAGGCCCGAGCGGGCCGCCACCATGCCGGGCACCACGGCGGGCCCGAGCCCGGCCCGGACGAAGCCGAGCACCGCGTCCATCTCGCCGCCCTCCACCGCGAACTCCGGCTCGAACCCGGCCGCCCGGCAGGCCGCCAGGGTCGCCTCACGGACGTCGTAGCCCTCCCGGAACATCACCAGCGGGCGCCCCCGCAGCTCCGCCACCCGCGCCCTGCGCCGGGCCTGCCGTTCGGCGGAGACCAGGACCAGTTCCTCGTGCAGCAGCTCGGTGACGGCGAGGGCGGGCGCGGCCTCCCCGCGAGGCGGGGTGATGATCAGCGCGAGGTCCAGCTCGCCCGCCGCCAGCCAGCGCACCAGGTCGCGCGAGCCGCCCTCGCGCACCCCAAGCGCCACCCCCGGGTAGCGGTCCCGGAACACCCGCAGCACGTCCGGCACCAGGCTGGTGCACAGGCTCGGCGGCGCGCCGAGCCGGACCCTGCCGCGGCGCAGCTGGACCGTCTCCTGGACGGCGAGCCGGGCGCTCTCGGTGTCCGCGAGGATGCGCCGGGCCAGCGGCAGCAGGGCGTCCCCGGCGTCGGTCAGGGCGATGTTGCCCCGGGTGCGGTGGAACAGTTCGGCACCCAACTCCCGCTCCAGCGAACGGATTTGTTGCGACAGGGACGGCTGGGCGACGTGTGCCGCCTCGGCCGCCCGGGTGAAGTGCCGGGTCTCGGCGACGGCCAGGAAGTAGCGGAGTTGCTGGAGCTGCACACGGCCAGGATAGGCCGCATCGATAGCCTAGGCCTATCGTGGTGAGCCGCATCATGTCTTGGACGCACCCTGGCGGCCGTCCCTACCGTTGCTGCCATGACAACCGCGACTCGGACGGCCCGGCATCCGTCCACCCTGGCGACGCTCTGGCGGTCGACCGTCGGCAAGAAGGCGGTCATGGCCGTCACCGGACTGGCCATGCTGCTGTACCTGGTCGCACACATGCTGGGCAACCTCAAGGTGTTCGCCGGCCCGGACGACATCAACGGCTACGCGGCCTGGCTGCGGACCATCGGACAGCCGTTCCTGGGCCACGCGTGGTTCCTGTGGATCGCCCGCTTCGGCCTGCTCGCCGCCGTCGTGCTGCACGGCGTCTCGGCCTACCAGCTCAGCCGCCGCGACCTCGCCGCCCGGCCGAGCAAGTACGTCCACAAGCGCCGCCGGGCGAGCTACGCGACCCGGACGATGCGCTGGGGCGGGGTGATCCTGGCGCTGTTCATCGTCTGGCACATCCTCGACCTCACCACGCTGACCGTGAACCCGGCCGCCCAGGAGGGCCACCCGTACCAGAACATCGTGGCCTCGTTCGGGAACTGGTACTCCTGCCTGATCTACATCGTCGCGATGCTCGCCGTCGGCCTGCACATCCGGCACGGCTTCTGGAGCGCCGCGCAGACCCTCGGCGCCAACAACGCCCGACGGGACCGGGCGCTCAAGCTGACCGCCGACGGCCTGGCGCTGGTGCTGACCGTCGGCTTCCTGTCCGTCCCCGTGGCCGTGATGTTCGGAGTCGTCAAATGAGCTACCTCGACTACACCGTCGGCGAGCCGGTCGCCGACGCCAAGGCCCCGGCCGGGCCGATCGAGCAGCGCTGGGACCAGCGGCGGTTCGACGCCAAGCTGGTCAACCCGGCCAACCGGCGCAAGCACACCGTGATCGTGGTCGGCACCGGCCTGGCCGGCGGCGCGGCCGGCGCCACCCTGGCCGAACAGGGCTACCACGTCGTCCAGTTCTGCTTCCAGGACTCCCCGCGCCGGGCCCACTCGATCGCCGCCCAGGGCGGCATCAACGCGGCCAAGAACTACCGCAACGACGGCGACTCGATCCGCCGGCTGTTCTACGACACCGTCAAGGGCGGCGACTTCCGGGCCCGCGAGTCCAACGTGCACCGGCTCGCCCAGGTGTCGGTGGAGATCATCGACCAGTGCGTGGCCCAGGGCGTCCCGTTCGCCCGCGAGTACGGCGGCCTGCTGGACACCCGCTCGTTCGGCGGTGTCCAGGTCTCCCGCACCTTCTACGCCCGCGGCCAGACCGGCCAGCAGCTGCTGCTCGGCGCCTACCAGGCGCTCTCCCGGCAGATCGCCGCCGGGAACGTGGAGCTCCACGCCCGCACCGAGATGCTGGACCTGCTGGTCGTCGACGGCCGGGCCCGCGGCATCGTCGCCCGCGACCTGGTCACCGGCGAGATCAGCAGCCACACCGCGGACGCCGTCGTCCTCGCCACCGGCGGCTACGGCAACGTCTTCTACCTCTCCACCAACGCCAAGAACTCCAACGCCACCGCGATCTGGCGGGCGCACCGGCGCGGCGCGCACTTCGCCAACCCGTGCTTCACCCAGATCCACCCGACCTGCATCCCGCGCTCGGGCGAGCACCAGTCCAAGCTCACCCTGATGAGCGAGTCGCTGCGCAACGACGGCCGGATCTGGGTGCCCAGGGCGCAGGGCGACACCCGGCCGCCGGCCGAGATCCCCGAGGAGGAGCGGGACTACTACCTGGAGCGGATCTACCCCGCCTTCGGCAACCTGGTGCCGCGCGACATCGCCTCCCGGGCGGCCAAGAACGTCTGCGACGAGGGCCGCGGCGTCGGCCCCGGCGGCCAGGGCGTCTACCTGGACTTCGCCGACGCGATCCGCCGCCTGGGCCGGGACGCCGTCGAGGCCAGGTACGGCAACCTCTTCGAGATGTACGAGCGGATCACCGCCGAGGACCCGTACCGGGTGCCGATGCGGATCTACCCGGCGATCCACTACACGATGGGCGGGCTCTGGGTCGACTACGACCTCCAGACCACCGTCCCGGGCCTGTTCGCGATCGGGGAGGCCAACTTCTCCGACCACGGCGCCAACCGGCTCGGCGCCAGCGCGCTGATGCAGGGCCTCGCCGACGGCTACTTCGTACTGCCGCCCACCCTCAACGACTACCTGGCCCGCAACCCGCTGCCCGCCGTCCCGGCCGACCACCCGGTGCTCGCCGACACCGCGGCCGAGGTCGAGGACCGGCTCCACCTGATCCTCGCGGTGGACGGCGACCGCACCCCCGACTCCTTCCACCGCGAACTCGGCGAACTGCTCTGGGACGAGTGCGGGATGGCCCGCGACGCCGCCGGGCTGCGGCGGGCGCTGGAGCGGATCCCGCTGCTGCGCGAGGAGTTCTGGCGCCGGATCAAGGTGCCCGGCACCGGGCAGGAGCTCAACCAGTCGCTGGAGAAGGCCAACCGGCTCGTCGACTACTTCGAGCTGGCCGAGCTGATGTGCCTGGACGCCCTGCACCGCGCCGAGTCCTGCGGCGGCCACTTCCGCACCGAGAGCCAGACCCCCGACGGCGAGGCCGCCCGGCGCGACGAGGAGTTCACCTACGCCGCCGCCTGGGAGTTCACCGGCACCGGCGAACCGCCCGTCCTCCACCGCGAGGACCTCGACTTCGAGCACGTCCACCCCACCCAGCGGAGCTACGCGTGAACCTCACCCTGCGCATCTGGCGCCAGACGGGCCCGGACGCACCCGGGTCGATGACCACCTACCGGGTCAGCGGGATCAGCCCGGACATGTCCTTCCTGGAGATGCTCGACACCCTCAACGAGGAGCTGATCACCCGCGGCGACCAGCCGGTCGCCTTCGACCACGACTGCCGCGAGGGCATCTGCGGCGCCTGCGGCATGGTGATCAACGGCGAGGCGCACGGCCCCGAGCGCACCACCACCTGCCAGCTGCACATGCGGCACTTCGAGGACGGCGACACCATCGACGTCGAGCCGTGGCGGGCGGCCGCCTTCCCGGTGGTCAAGGACCTGGTGGTGGACCGCTCGGCCTTCGACCGGATCATCGGCTCCGGCGGCTACATCACCGCCCCCACCGGCAGCGCCCCGGAGGCGCACGCCACGCCCGTCCCCAAGGAGGCCGCCGACACCGCCTTCGAGCACGCCGAGTGCATCGGCTGCGGCGCCTGCGTGGCGGCCTGCCCGAACGGCTCGGCGATGCTGTTCACCTCCGCCAAGGTCGTGCACCTCAGCGTGCTGCCGCAGGGCGCGCCGGAACGGTCGGCCCGGGTGCGGAACATGGTCGGGGCGATGGACGCCGAGGGCTTCGGCGGCTGCACCAACACCGGCGAGTGCGCGACCGCGTGCCCCAAGGGCATTCCGCTGCCGAGCATCGCGGCGATGAACCGGGAGTTCCTGCGGGCCGCCCGCGGCTGACGCTCCCCCGCATACGGTCGGATCCGCCGGCCATCGGCCCCCCGCGTTCGGTGCTCGTCGCGGGGGGCCGACGCATGGCCGGCACATGGCCGTGCACGTGCACGTGCAGCCGACCGTGCACGGTCATCTCCCTTTCCCCGTACGGGTGGTGGATCGGCCCGAGCGGTGCTTCCCGGCCGAAAACCGCGCTACGGTGGTGCTCCGCCAGGGAAGGACGGCATATGCCCCAGGTTCAGTCCTGCGCCGGCTGCGGCGGGTCCGGGGGGACCCAGAAGACCGAGGCAACGGTCGAACTGGACGAGGAAGGAAGCATGGTGCCCAGGGTCCACGAATTCTGGTCGCCGTGCGGTCGGTGCCACGGATCCGGGACGGTGATCGTCGGATGAGGTTGGTCTTCGAGTGCGTCGAGTGCGGTGGGCACTACCTGCCGCCCGAGGACATGGTGTACCCGGACGGTCCGGCCTCGCCGGTCTGGTGCACCGGCTGCCAGGACGCCAACCGGGCGGCCGGGGTCCGGGAGGACCCGCTGCTGGCCCGGGTCGCCCTGGCCGCCGCCCGGGCGGCGCTCGCCCGGCAGGTCGCCGAGGCCGCCGAACCGGCCCCGCGCGCCGACGTCCGCCCGTCCCGTCCGCCGCAGTCCCGCCGGGCCCGGTCCGGCCCGGGCGGGGTGCGCAGCAAGCTGGCCTGAGCACCCGGGGCCCGCCCGGGCGGAGGCGCCGACCGGCCGTCAGATACCGCTTTCGACAAAGCGCTTGTGCGATCGCGGAGAGTGCTGGTTTATTGTCGTCCCGCGCTCGACAGCCTTGGGGGAATGTCCATGCAGCCGATCGATCCGGCTGATTCGCATCGGGTCGGCCAGACCGGGTCCACTCCGTTCATGCCGCCACCGCCGCCGTCGCCGCCTCCGCCGTCGGCGCCTCCGGCGGGGGCGGTACCGGTCCCGGGCCTGTCGGCCTCGGTCGGCCGGGCCACCATCCGGGTGGCCGTGACCAAGCGGATCCTCTGGGTCGGCAACGCGGCCTACCCGCTGGCGACGATCGCCCGGGTCAGCACCACCGTCATCGTCGCGAACCGGCCGGCCGCGGTCATGCGGTTCCTCAAGGTCGCGGGGAGCATCGTGCTGGCCGCGCTCGGGCTCCTGGCGATCGCGAACGCCTCCGGCAGCCTCGGCTCGTCGAGCTCCTACGGCAACGACGGGAGCTCCGGCTCGGGCTGGATCATCGCCGTGGCGACGCTGCTCGTGGTGGCCTACTTCGTGGCCGACACCCTGCCGGTCCTGGTCCAGCCACGTCTGCACGCGCTGACCGTGGACACGGCCGGGCCGCCGACCGCGCTCCTGGCCTGGCCGACAGCGGAGTCCGCGTTCGAGTTGCAGGCCGCCATCACGCAGGCGATCGAGAACCCGCAGATCGAGTTCCAGCAGTTCGTCAGCAGCGTGGTCGTCGACCTGCGGCGCTACCACTTCGGCGACAGCGTCAACATCTACGGCGGCCAGGGGAACACGGGGGTCAGCAAATGAGCGGCGACGGACTCGGCGACGGCTTCGGGCACGCCCCGCACGTCCACATCGGCGACCGGGTCGACATCCACGGCGACCACAACATCGGCATCCAGCACAACAGCGGCCCGGCCGGTGACCGGGCGCTGCCGCCGGAGGCCGTCCGGCTGTTCGCCCAGCTCGCCGCCGCGGTCGCGGAGCTGGCCCACGACGGCCGGGTCCGCGAGGAGGACCGGCGGCGCTTCGCCGCGGCCCTTCCGGTGCTGACCGAACCCGCCGCCCAGGAGCGGAGCCTGCGACAGGACACGCTCTACCTGCTGGCCGGCCTGGCCCAGCGCATCGGCGAGATCGCCGCCCCGGCGCTGGGCCTGGCGAACCAGTTGCTCGCCCTGATCAGCGGCTGACCCGACCGCCCGGCCCGTCGAACTCCGCGCGGACGCACGTCCGACGGTCCACAACCCTGCCGGTCGGGAGCGGCCGCCGGGATCAGAAGAGGGCTTCCTGGGTGTCCGGCTCCGGCGGGCGGACCCGCTCGCGCAGCGTCAGCCCCTCGGACGGGCGGCCCGCCACCGGCGTGAGCGTCCAGCCGGTGAGCCGCCGGGTGTCCAGCAGCAGCGGGCCGGGGCCGTCGGCCTGGTCCAGGAAGAGGTGCTTGCCGATCGGCGCCCGGAGCCAGCCCGCGAGCACCGCGCCGTCGGTCAGCCCGGCGATCTCCCGGTAGGCCTCCGGGGCCCCGCCCGCGAGGCCGTAGCGCTCGACGTGGTCCACCACCGGGCGGTCGGCGAGCCGCTCCACCGCGTGGCCGTCCAGCAGCCGGTGCGCCCGGCCGCGGGCCTCGGTCAGCACCGAGCGGCGGTACGGGACGTCCCCGTGCGACCACCAGTGGTCGGCCTTGAGCCGGGACGTGTACCGCTCGCGCGCCAGACCCGAGGCGGCGACGGTGAGTTCGGCGCGCCGGACCGCCGGGAGGGCGCCCCGCGCGGTGAACGCGTAGGCCAGCGCGCCCTGTTCGAGCAGCCGGCTGTCGCCGCGCTGCTCGGCGGTCAGCCCGACCTTCAGCAGGCCCTCGCCGAACCAGGCGAGGTAGAGCAGGTAGGTGCGGCCGTCGTCGAGGATCTGGTCCCGTGCGAGGGCGAGGCCGCGGTCCACGCTCTGGCAGGCCGGGCACTGCGTCGCGCCGCCGTCCGGGTCGATCACCGCGTGGTGCGGGCACGGGGTGCGCTCCACCGCCCCGACCAGCCAGGCCCCGGTGCAGCGGCGCGGGCCGCGGAGCAACCAGCCGACCTCCGCTCCGCGCTCGACGGCGCGCTCGTGCACCCGGGTGCCGTGCACGGCACCGAGCACGGCACGGCCGTCCCGCCAGCTCAGGCCGGTGGAGATCCAGCCCGCGGGCCGCTCCGGGTGCGGCGCTGCGATCGTCACGTCTCTCCCTGCCGTCGGTCACCGGCGAGCCTACCCGGCGCCACCGACAGGCCGTCCCCGGTCACCGGATCCGTCCGGTTCCGCCGCCGCGCACGCGCGATCCGGACAGGCTGCCGCCCGCCCCGCCGGCGACGGCCGTGCTCGACGGCGAGCACCGCGACGCCCATGAACGCGGCGGCCGCTTCATCCCCTGGGAGAACCCCGACGCCTGGGTGGACGACCTCCGCCGCACCTTCCGGGGCCGCCGGCCCTGAACCCGGCGCCGCGCCGCGGCCGCCCGCCCGTGCGCACCGGCGCCGACAATCGCCGAGGCGCCCCGCAGGTCGCGGGCGCGTGGCCGGGTGGGGTGCCCACGTTCTATTGTGGCGGGCGCGGTCGGCGGCGTGGCCGGGAGGCGACGACGCGCGGCCGGGGTCGGCAGCGAGGCGAATGGGGTGGACGGACGGTGTCGGGGCGGCGGAGCAGCGGGGTGCTGGCGATCTGGGCGGAGGCGCAGCGGCAGCAGCAGCGCCGGGACGAGGCCCGGTGGCGCGCCGAGGCGGCGGAGGAGCGTCGGCGGGAGCGCGAGCAGCGCGAGGCGCAGCGGGCGAGCGCCCGCAACGAGCGGGAGGCACAGCGTGCCCACCAGCAGTCGCGGGAGGCGGAGGCGGCCCGGCGGACGGCCGAGCTGGACGCCCGGGTCGAGGAGTTGAGGGGCCTGCTGGCCGCCGGGCTGGCCGCGCCGGCGTTCGGTCCGCAGGCGCTGCTGGCGCCGAGCGCGGTGCCGCCGTTCGATCCGGGGCCGCTGGGCGAGCCGGTGGAGATGCCGGACCAGGCGTCGGCGGGCTACTTCGTGCCGCCGCCGGATCCGGTCCAGGCCCGCAACCCGGGGGTGCGGCGGCAGTACGAGCAGTACCTGGCGCAGGCGCGGGCCCGGTTCGAGCAGGACTGGTACGCCGCGCAGGCCCGGGAGGCGGACCGGCAGCGCCGGCTGGCCGCGTACCACCGGGACTACCTGGCCTGGGCGGAGCAGTTCCGCCGCCAGGACGAGGAGCGCGGGACCCGCACCGAGGAGTTGCTGCGGCGGCTGCGGGCGGGCGAGCCGGAGGCGGTGCAGGAGTACTTCACGGCGGGCCTGTACGCCTCGGCGGCGTGGCCGGAGGGCTTCCCGCACCGGCTGGTGGCGGCCTTCGACGCGGCGGGCCGGCAGCTGGTGGTGAACTGGGAGCTGCCCGGGCCTGACGTGGTGCCGGCCGCCGCCCGGGTGCGGTACGTGAAGTCGGACGACCGCGAGGCCGAGGTGGCCCGCCCGGCGACGGAGCGCAAGGCGCTGTACCGGGAGGTGCTGGCGCAGTCGGCGCTGCGGGTGGTGGCGGAGCTGTTCCGGGCGGACCGGGACGGGCTGCTGGACTCGGTGGTGCTGAACGGCTTCGTGCTGGGCATCGACCCGGCGACGGGCCGGGAGGCCGAGCGTTTCGTGTCGACGCTGTCGGCGGCCCGGGCCGGGTTCGCCGGTCTGGCGCTGGACCGGGTGGCCCCGCTGGAGTGCTTCCAGGGCCTGGGCGGCCGGTTGTCGGCGCGCCCGGAGCGGCTGGACGAGGTGCGTCCCGACCGGCGGCCGGAGTCGGTCGGCGGGAGCCTGGCCGGTCACGGCGGCGAGGACGAACCAGACCTGTTCGAGATGGACCCGCTGGAGTTCGAGGAGCTGATCGCCGAGCTGTTCCGGCTGCGCGGCTTCCGGGTGATGACCACGGCGCGCAGCGGCGACGTCGGGGTGGACGTGGTCGCCGAGGACCTGGACCCGGTCACCGGCGGCACGATCGTCATCCAGGCGAAGCGCTACAAGAAGACCGTCCCGCCGACGGCCGTGCGCGACCTGGAGTCCACCGTCCGCCACCACGGCGCGATCAAGGGCATCCTGGTCACCACGGCGGGCTTCGGCCGCGGCTCGTACAGCTACATCGAGGGCAAGCCGCTGACCCTGGTGAGCGGTCCGGAGCTGGTCGGGCTGCTGGCGGAGCAGGGGCTGCGGGGCCGGCTGGGCGGCGGCCCGGCCCCGGCCGCGGTGCCCGAGGCGGAGGCCGCGCCGGCGGGCGGGGAGACCGCGCTCACGGTGAGCTGGCAGAGCCGGACGGCGGGCGGGGACCCGGTCGAGCTGGACGTCACCGCGTTCCTGTGCGCCGACGGCCGGGTGCTCAGCGACGAGCACTTCGTGTTCTTCAACAGTCCGCAGGATCCGGACGGCGCGGTGCGCCTGCACCCGACCCGGTCGGTGCCCGGTGAGCCGACCCGGGCGGCCCGGCTGACCCTGGACCTGCACCGGCTGCCGGCCGCGGTCGACGAGGTGGTGGTCGCCGTCTCCACCGAGGAGGAGGAGCCGCCGGCGCTGCCGCTCGGCTACGTGTTCGGGCTGGCCGTCGCCGCCGCGTACGGGACGGGTTCGGGCGGCCCGGCCGCGTGGGCGGGCACGACCGGCGGGGTGCCGGACTCCGCGATGCTGCTCGGCGCCTTCCGACGGGCCGACGGCGGCTGGGAGTTCAGCCCGTCGGGCCGGGCGGTGACGAACGGTCTGACCGGGCTGGCCACGGCGTTCGGCGTGGCGGTGGAGTAGCGGGGAGCCCCCGGCCCCCGGAGTCGGGAGCCACTGGCTCCGGGGTCGCCGGCCACCGGCCGTCAGGGTCGGTGTCATACCTGAGGAGGAGAGCGCCCCCGCCGGACCACCGGGTCGGCGGGGGCCTGCCGTCCCGTCGGCATACGCATCGCGTTCGAACAGCTTGGGAGGATGGAACGGAACCCGATTATCCGCATCACGTCCCAGGAGTTCACGTGACGTTCCCCGCAACCGCCGTCCGCACCGGCCTGGCAGCAGCCCGCGCCACCGGCCTGAACAAGGTCTACGGGGAGGGCGAGACCCGCGTCGTCGCCCTCGACAACGTCAGCGTCACCTTCCCCCAGGGCGAGTTCACCGCGATCATGGGCCCGTCCGGCTCCGGCAAGTCGACCCTCATGCACTGCATGGCCGGCCTCGACACCGTCACCTCGGGCTCCTCCACCATCGGCGACACCGAGCTCGTGGGCCTGAAGGACAAGCAGCTCACCCAGCTGCGCCGCGACCACATCGGCTTCATCTTCCAGGCCTTCAACCTGCTGCCGACGCTGACCGCGCTGGAGAACATCACCCTCCCGATGGACATCGCCGGCCGCAAGGCCGACAAGGAGTGGCTGGACCGCGTCGTCGACACCGTCGGCCTCTCCGGCCGGCTCAGCCACCGCCCGTCCCAGCTCTCCGGCGGCCAGCAGCAGCGCGTCGCCTGCGCCCGCGCCCTCGCCGGCAAGCCCGACATCATCTTCGCCGACGAGCCCACCGGCAACCTCGACTCCCGCTCCGGCGCCGAGATCCTCTCCTTCCTGCGCAACTCCGTCCGCGAACTCGGCCAGACCGTCGTCATGGTCACCCACGACCCGGTCGCCGCCGCCTACGCCGACCGCGTCGTCTTCCTCGCCGACGGCCGCATCGTCGACGAACTCCACCACCCCACCGCCGACACCGTCCTGGACCGCATGCGCCGCTTCGACGCCAAGGGCCGCACCAGCTGACCCGACGCCGGCCCGCGAGGGCCCCGAGGCCACCCGTCCCCCGAGTACCCCAGGACTGACAACCCCTCATGTTCCGCACCGCACTGCGCAATGTGCTCGCCCACAAGGGCCGACTGCTGATGACGACGCTCGCCGTCATGCTCGGCACCGCCTTCGTGGCCGGCACGCTCGTCTTCTCCGACACCCTCGGTGAGGCGCTCAGGACCCAGAACTCCAAGAGCTACACCGACATCGCCGTCACGGTCAGCGACCGCGAGGCCGGCAGCCGCGGCTACGACCACGGCGGCCGGGCCGCCACCGGGCCGGCCCTCACCGAGGAGACCCGCGCCAAGGTCGCCGCGCTGCCCGGCGCCGCCGAGGCGCGCGGCGTGGTCAGCGGCTTCGCCGGCATCGCCGACAAGAAGGGCGCGCTGATCGGCAACGGCTTCTCCACCACCGGCACCAACTACGTGCCGGGCGCCGACGGCACCGACCCGCGCTACCCGCTGGCCGAGGGCCGGGGCCCGAAGAACGCCACCGAGATCGCCCTCGACACCAAGACCGCCGACAAGGGCGGCTACAAGGTCGGCGACACCGTCCGGGTCGCCGTCAACGGCCCGGTGATGGAACTCAAGCTCACCGGCACCCTGCACACCAACGACCCGCGCGTCACGGCCGGCGGCTCGCTGGCCGCCTTCGACACGGCCACCGCCCAGCAGCTCTACCTGAGCCCGGGCCGCTTCGCCGAGCTGGACGTCAAGTCCAAGCCGGGCACCGACGACGCCGCGCTGCTCACCGCCGTCAAGCAGACCGTCCCGCAGGGCGACAACATCGAGGCCAAGACCGGCCGCGAGCTCGCCGACGAGCAGGACCGGATGATCAAGCAGGGCACCAGGGTCCTGAGCGCCTTCCTGATGGGCTTCGCGGCCATCGCGCTGTTCGTCGGGATCTTCATCATCGCCAACACCTTCTCCATGCTGGTCGCCCAGCGCACCAAGGAACTGGCCCTGCTGCGCGCCGTCGGCGCGACCCGCCGCCAGATCACCCGCTCCGTGCTGATCGAGGCACTGCTGGTCGGCCTGACCGCCTCGGTCGCCGGTCTGCTGGCCGGCATCGGGATCTCCGTCGGGCTCAAGGCGTTCCTCAACGGCCCGATGGACGCCAACCTGCCGGACGGCCCGCTGATCGTCGCGCCCGGCACGGTGATCACCGCGATCGCGGTCGGCGTGCTGGTGACCGTGCTGGCCGCCTGGCTGCCCGCCCGCCGGGCCTCCCGGATCGCGCCGGTGGCGGCGATGAGCTCGGCCGAGCAGCCCGCCACCCAGAAGAGCCTGGTGGTCCGCAACACCCTCGGCCTGCTGTTCGCCCTGGCCGGCGCGGGCTCGCTGGCGGCCGGTGTGGGCGGCAAGGAGGTCAAGCTGGTCGGTCTCGGCGCGGGCGCGCTGCTGATCGGCGTGTTCGTCCTCACCCCGCTGCTGTCCCGGCCGCTGATCGCGCTGTTCACCCCGCTGCTGCGCGCCGTCTACGGCACGCCGGGCAAGCTGGCCAAGGAGAACGCCGTCCGCAACCCGCGCCGCACGGCCGCCACGGCCTCGGCGCTGACCATCGGCGTCACCCTGATCACCTCGCTGACCGTGGTCGGCGCCTCGGTGAACAAGGCCGTGGACGACGCCGCCGCGAACGACCTCAAGGCCGACTACGCGGTCACCATGGAGAACTACTCGATGCTCTCCCCCGAGGCCGCCACCCAGATCGCCAAGGCGCCCGGTGTCAGTGCGACGAGCGTGGTGCGCACCGTCCCGGTGAAGACCGGCGCGGGCGCCGCGAACGGCTCGGCGGGTTCCGACGCCTCGAACGGCTCGGAGGCCTCGGACGGCTCGGACGGCTCGGACGGTTCGGGCACCGAGTGGCTGACGGTGGTCGACGCCACGACCATCGACCGGCTGGTCACCGTCAAGGTCAAGGAAGGCTCGGCGGACGCCCTCAAGCAGGGCCGGCTGATGGTGAGCTCCGGCAACGCCGAGCACAACGGCCACAAGGTCGGCGACACCCTCCCCGTCAGCTACCCCGACGGGAGCAAGGGCTCGCTCACCGTCGGCGCCGTCATCGAGGCCAACTCGGTGCTGGCCGGGATCGTCGCCCCCGACGCCGTGGTCGGCCCGCACGCGCTGCCCGGCTCCGGCCTGGACAAGGTCCTGGTCAAGGGCGCGAACGGCCCGACCGGCGAACTGAAGCAGGCCCTGCGCGACGCGACCGGCGGCAACCCACTGATCGCGATCAAGGGCGAGAAGGACATCAAGGCGGAGAACCGCCAGATGCTCAACGGGATCCTGAACATGATGTACGGGCTGCTCGGCATGTCCGTGGTCATCGCGGTGCTCGGTGTGGTCAACACCATGGCGATGTCGGTGTTCGAGCGCCGCCGGGAGATCGGCATGCTGCGGGCGATCGGCCTGGACCGGCTCGGCATCCGCCGGATGGTCCGACTGGAGTCGCTGCTGATCGCGCTGTTCGGCGGGCTCGTCGGGGTCGGCCTCGGCATCCTGGTCGCCTGGGCGGGCGTCCGGACGCTGGCGGACGACCTCAAGGGCATCACCACCGTGGTGCCGCCGGTGCAGACCGCCGGCTTCCTGCTCGCCGCCGCCGTGATCGGCCTGCTGGCCGCCCTCTGGCCGGCCTACCGGGCGTCCAGGCTGGACATCCTGGACGCGATCAAGAGCGCGTAGCCCGGACGTACGGAAGGAGCCCCCGGGGCGGTTCGGTCGAACCGCCCCGGGGGCTCCCGCGCGTCACGGCCCCCCACGGGTGGGTAGTCGGGGGTTCTCCCCCCAGCACGACCCCGGCGGGCGGCCCGGTTCCGGCTGTGACATGACGAAACCGCCCCTCATGACGGAACAGCCCCTCATGACGGAACCGCCCCGCCCGGCGGAAGGCCGGACGGGGCGGTTCGGTGCGATGCGGTGCGGCGCCGGGGCTGTGTGGCGCCGGCGCCGGGCGGGCTGTCGGGTCAGGCGGCCGGGGTGGCCGTGACGGGCTTGGCCGGCTTGGCCTTGCCGCCGCCACCGAGGACGTTGAAGAAGACGGCCAGCGTCGGCACCAGGTAGAGCAGCCAGACCACGATCTGCAGCACGGTCGGGTCGGGCTGGAAGTTGAACACGCCCTTCAGCAGGGTGCCGTACCAGCTGTCCTTGGGGATGGTGCTGGAGATGTCGAAGGCCAGGCTGTGCAGGCCGGGCAGCCAGCCGGCCTCCTGGAGGTCGTGCACGCCGTAGGCGAGGACGCCGGCCGCGACCACGACCAGCATCGCGCCGGTCCAGGTGAAGAACTTGGCCAGGTTGATCTTCAGCGCGCCCCGGTAGAAGAGCCAGCCGAGCACCACCGAGGTGAGCAGGCCGAGCGCGGCGCCGATCAGCGGGTTCCAGCCGTCACCGGTGGCCTGCACGGCCGACCAGATGAACAGCGCGGTCTCCAGGCCCTCGCGGCCGACGGCCAGGAACGCGGTGACGACCAGGGCCGTGGTGCCCATCGCGATCGCCGCGTCCAGCTTGCCGTGCAGCTCGGTCTTCAGGTGCCGGGCGGTGCGCCGCATCCAGAACACCATCCAGGTCACCAGGCCGACCGAGATGATCGACAGCGTGCCGCCGAGCGCCTCCTGGGCCTCGAAGGTGAGCTGGTTGGAACCGAACTGCAGCACCGCGCCGAAGGCCATCGAGAGCACGACGGCGGCGCAGACGCCGAGCCAGACCGGCGGCAGCTTGTCCTTGCGGTCGGTCTTGACCAGGTAGGCGATCAGGATGCAGACGACCAGGCTGGCTTCGAGGCCTTCGCGCAGGCCGATCAGGTAGTTGCCGAACACGCGGGCTCCTGGGGTGTCGAGGTGGTACGAGGGGGTCGCGGGGTCAGCCGAACAGGGCCTGGCCCCACCACTCCCCCGGCTTGCGCACGCCCGCCGGGCAGGCGAAGTGGGCGGAGCCGACGTGCTGGATGTACTCGTTGAGCTTGTCGCTCGCCGCCAGGCGGTTCTGCAGCGGCACGAAGGCCTTGCGGGTGTCGCGCTGGTAGGCGAGGAAGAACAGGCCGGCGTCCAGGCGGCCGAGGCCGTCGGTGCCGTCGGTGAAGGAGAAGCCGCGGCGCAGGATCATCAGGCCGTCGTTGGCGTCCGGGTGGGCGAGCGCGACGTGCGAGGTCGCGGGCATCGCCTTGAGGTCCGGCGCGTCGTGCTCCTTCGGCTTGCCGTACGGGGCGCCCTCGCCCTTGGTGCGGCCGAAGGTGTCCTCCTGGTCCTTGAGCGAGGCGCGGTCCCAGGTCTCGATGTGCATCCGGATCCGCCGGGCGACCAGGTAGGAGCCGCCGGTCATCCACTCGGGGCCGTCGCCGGGGGCGGCCCAGACGTGGTCGGCGAGCTTCGCGGTGTCGTTGCCCGCGATGTTGTGGGTGCCGTCCTTGAAGCCCATCAGGTTGCGCGGGGTCTGCGCGTCCGGGGTGGTGGAGGAGGTCTTGCCGAAGCCGAGCTGGGACCAGCGGATGTTGACGGTGCCCATGCCGATCCGGGCCAGGTTGCGGATCGCGTGCACGGCGACCTGCGGGTCGTCGGCGCAGGCCTGGACGCAGATGTCGCCGCCGCTGCGGGTCGGGTCGAGCTTGTCGCCCTTGAAGTTCGGCAGGTCGACGAGGGCCTCGGGCCGCTTGGCCCGCAGGCCGAAGCGGTCCACGGGCTGTCCGTCCGGGCCGGGCTTCTCGAACAGGCTCGGCCCGAAGCCGATGGTGAGGGTGAGCCGGGAGGCGGGCAGGCCGAGGGCCTCGCCGGTGTCGTCCGGCGGCGCCTCGGGCAGGCCGGTGGCGGCGCCGGTGCCGACCTCGCGGCCGCCGGTCATCGCGGCGGCGGCCTTGGTCCACTCCTTGAGCAGCTTCACCAGGGACTCCCTGGTCGCCTTCTCGGAGACGTCGAAGGCGGCGAAGTGCAGCCGGTCCTGGACCGGGGTGGAGATGCCGGACTGGTGCTCGCCGTAGAAGGGCACCTCGGCGCCGGCCGGGGCGGCGGGCGCCGGGTCCGGGTCGTCCTGCCGAGTGGCCGCGGCGACCGAGCCGACGGCGGCGGCGCCGAGCGCGACGCCCGCGCCGGCCCAGCCGATGACGGCGCGTCGGCTGACCGCGCCCCTGGTCGCGGCGGCGTCGGTGGCGGCCGGCGTCCCGTTCTGCTGCTCGTTCTCGGCGTCCATCGGCGGGCGGGCCCTTCTCGGTACTGAAACTGCTCTGGGTGCTACTGGACTGCTCCGGGTGCCGCGGAACCGCTCGGCCGGCCGGACCGTGCCGACTCACGGATGCCGTGGCGGCCGGTCTCGGCCGCCACGGCGTCGGTGCGGTGGTCGTGCGGGTGGTCGGGCGGTGGCCCGGTGCAGCGGTGGCGCGGGTGAAGCGGTGGCGCGGTGGTGCGGTGGTGCGGGAACCCGTGGCCGGGTTACTTGACGACCACGGCGGCGGCCAGCTTCGAGAGCGGCTCGCCGAGCGAGTTGACCGCGTCGGAGAAGGCCTTGCGCTCGGCCTCGGTGACCTTGTCGTAGGAGGTGAAGGTGCCGTCGGCCTGCTTGTACTTGGCGAGCAGGGCGTTGATCGCGGCGAACTCGGAGTCCAGCGTCTTGGCCAGCTCCGGGTCCTTCTCGGAGGCGACCGGCTTCAGCAGCTCGTAGGCCTTCTGCGCGCCCTCGACGTTGGCCTGGAAGTCGGCCAGGTCGGTGTGGCTGTAGCGGTCCTCCTCACCGGTGATCTTGTTGGTGGCGACCTCGTCCAGCAGCTCCTTGGCGCCGTTGGCCATGCTGGTCGCGGTGATCTCGGCCTCGGGGATCTTCTTCTGCCAGTCCTTGAGGTCGTTGACCAGCTGGTCGGCGAGCTTCTTCTCGTCGTCGCCGATCGTGCCGTCCGCCCAGAGGGACTTCTCCAGCTTGTGCCAGCCGGTCCACTGCTGGCCGGCCTCGACCTTGTCCTCGCGGGTGTCGGTCTTGGGGTCGACGTCGCCGAAGCTCTCGGCGACCGGCTCGGTGCGCTCCCAGCCGGTGCGCGAGGGGGCGTACAGCGACTTGGCCTTCGCCAGGTCGCCGGCCTTGATGGCGGCGGCGAACGCCTCGACGGCCGGGACGGTGGCGTCGGCCTGCTCCTGGGCGTAGGTGCGGTAGGCGGCCACGGCGGCTTCCAGGCGCGGGTCGGCGGGCGCGGCGCTGCCGCTCGCACCGGTCACCGTGATCTTCTGGCGGATGCCGTCGCCGACCATGCCGGGCTTGCAGGCGACCTCGTACGAGCCGGCCTTGATCTCGGCGTTGATGCTGGCCTTGGTGCCCGGGCCGATGTTCTCGCGCTCGGTGATGATCTTGTCGCCGTCGCCGTAGACGTAGACCTCGGTGGTCTTGGAGCCCTTGTTGCTGATGTCCAGCACGACGTGCCCGGCCGGGAAGGTCGTCTTGGAGACCTCGCAGGCGGTGTCGGTCGCGTTCACCTTGACCGCGTCGGAGGAGCCCGCCTTGTCGTCCTTCTTGGAGGCACAGCCGGCCAGGGCTGCGGTCGCCACGGCGAGGGTGAGCAGCGCGGCTGCGGTGGAACGGCGACGGGCGGACATGCGGGCTCCAACGGAAAAGGGCATGGGGGTGCCAAGGAGGGTGGGGGTCGGCGGACCGACGCCCCGTCGTTAGCTAAGGCATACCTTACGTAAGGATGTCCGAGCGTCCACACCCACCCCCTGAACCGTTACCTTCCCGGCGTGCGGCGGGCGGCGGCCCGGGCCGTCCAGCGGCCCTCGTGCCGGCTGATCCGGATCGGGTGGCCGAAGGTCTCGCTGATCAGCCCGGTGGTCATCACCTCGTCCACCGGCCCGGCCGCGACGCACTCGCCCCCGCGCAGCAGCAGGGCGTGCGTGGTGCTCTCCGGCAGCTCCTCCAGGTGGTGGGTGACCAGCACGCTGGCCAGCTCCGGGTGCTGGTGGCGCAGCAGGTCGAGGCTGTCCAGCAGCAGTTCGCGGGCGGTGAGGTCCAGCCCGGTGGCGGGCTCGTCGAGCAGCAGCAGCCGGGGGCTGGGCATCAGAGCGCGGGCGATCAGGGCCCGGCCGCGCTCGCCCTGGGACAGCGTGGTCCAGGGGGACTCGGCGATGGCGGCCATGCCGAGGGTCTCGATCAGCTGCTCGGCCCGCTCCAGCACCTCCGGGCCCGGCTTGCGGTGCCACTCCGGCTCGATGGTGTTGGTGTGCCCGGTGAGCACCACCTCGCGGACGGTCAGCGGCGAGCGCAGCGGGTGGCGCGGGTTGACGTGCCCGAGGTGGGCGCGCAGTTCGCGGATGTCGACCCGGCCGAGCCGGCGGCCGAGCACGTCCACCTCGCCGCGGGTGGGGTGGGAGACCGCGCCGAGCAGGGCCAGCAGGGTCGACTTGCCCGCCCCGTTCGGGCCGAGCAGCGCCCAGTGCTCGCCGGGCCGGATCTCCAGGCTGATCCCGCGCAGCAGGTGGCGGCCGTCGCGCACGACGTCCACGTCCCTGGTGCGCAGCAGCGGGCCGTCGAGGGGCAGGCTCATGGGCTCGGGTCTCCGATCGCGGCGCCGGGCAGGGCACCGGGCTGGGTGCGGGCGCGTCGCGTCGCGGCGCCGGACGGACCGGCGCCGTCCGTCCGCGTGCAGAGTACAACCGTCGGCCGGGAGGCGGGCCCGCCGTCCGATCGGTGGACACGCCAGAACCCTGTTGCCCGACGGGAGTTGGGAGGAGGATCGTGTCTTCGAAGGGGCGAGGGGGACGAGGGGGAGGCGGGGATGACCGTGGACGCCGAGGGAGCCGGGCGGGCCGGGACACTGCACGGGCTGGTCGAGCGGCAGGCGCGCCGGGCACCGGCGGCGGTGGCCGTGCGCTGCGGCGGGAACGAGCTGACGTACGGCGAACTGGACGCGCGGGCGGACCTGCTGGCCGCCCGGCTGGCGCGGCACGGGCTGGCGCCGGGCGGCCGGGCGGCGGTCGCGCTGGGCCGGGGCACCGAGGTGTACGTGGCCCTGCTGGCGGTGCTGAAGGCGGGCGCCGCGTTCGTGCCGCTGGAGCCGACCGCGCCGGACGCGCTGCTGCGGCACGTGCTGGGCGACGCGGCGCCGGACCTGGTGGTGACCGAGGAGCGCCACCGGGTCCGGCTGGCGGACGCGGGCGGGGCGCGGCTGGTCTGCGTCGACGGGGCCGCGGACGCGCGGACGCCCGAACCGGGCGCGGTACCCGAACCGGGCGCGGCGCCCGAACCGTCGGAGCCGTCCGGGCCGTCCGGGCCGTTCGCGGCGCCCGAGGTCGGCCCGGAGGACCTCGCCTGCGTCTTCTACACCTCCGGCTCCACCGGCCTGCCCACCGGCGCGCTGATCGGGCACCGCAACCTGCTGGCCGCCTACGAGGGCTGGCGCGAGGTGTACCGGCTGACGGCCGGGGACCGGATCCTCCAGACCGCGAGCCCGGAGTTCGACGTCTTCACCGCCACCTGGATCCGCGCGCTGGGCACCGGCGCCACCCTGGTCGTGGCGCCGGCCGGCCTCACCGTGGACCGCACCGCCGACTTCGTCGCGCTGCCCGCCCTGGTCGCCGCCGAGCGGATCACCGTACTGGAGCTGAACGTCCGCACCGCGCGCCGGCTGACCGAGCACCTCGCCCGGACGGGCGGCGCCCTGCCCGGCGTGCGGCTGCTCACCGTCGGCGCCGACAAGTGGTACCTGGACGAGCAGTTGGGCCTGCAGCGCCTGCTCGGCGGGCACACCCGGGTGCTGAACGTCTACGGCCTGGCCGAGGCCACCGTGGACAGCACCTACTTCGACGCCCAGGGCACCGCCGCCGCCGGGGGCGCCGAGCGGGTCTCGCTGATCGGCCGCCCGTTCCCCGGCACCCGGGTGTACGTGCTGGGGCCGGACGGCAACCCGGTGCTGCCGGGCCGGCTCGGCGAGATCGCGATCGCCGGCACCGGCCTGGCCCGCGGCTACCTCGGCCGTCCGACGGACACCGCCCGCCGCTTCGTCCGGGCCGACTACGACCCGGACGGGCGGGTGCTGCTGACCGGCGACCTCGGGCTGCTCCGGGCCGACGGCGTGCTGGAGTTCACCGCCCGGGCCGCGACCGTGGTCGGGCCGCTCGGCCCGGAGCGGGCGACCACGGTGCTGGCCAGGGTCCGGGCAGCGGCGCGGGCCGAGGGCGTGCTGCGCGGGCACCCGGCGGTGCGCGAGGCCGCCGTCGTCGAGGTGGAGCCGTCGCCGGGGCAGCGCCTGCTGGTCGGCTACGCGGTGACCGCCCAGGGGTCGCCGGACGGCGCGGACGGCTGGTCGCTCTCGCAGTACCTGAGGACGGAGCTCAAGGGCCGGTCGGTGCCGGCCGCCGTCGTCCCGGTGCCGGAGCTGCCGCGCACCCGGGCCGGCAAGCTGGACCGGGCGGCGCTGCCGCTGCCGGCCCCGCCGGAGCACACCGCCCCGCGCTCGGCCAAGGCGGGCGGCCGAGCCGGTGGCAAGGGCGGGGGCAAGGCCGGGGGCGGGCGGTCCGGGGGCCCGGACGCCTGGAACAGCTGCGGGGCGTTCGGCTGCGTCGTCGTGCTGTTCGCCGGCGTGGCCTGGGCCATGACCTTCGCGCTCTTCCCCGGCTCGACCGACGTCACCGGGATCCCCGTCCCGTACAACCTGCTGTTCAAGCTGCTCTACCTGTGCGAGAACCTCGCGTTCGGCACCGGGATCGTCTACCTCACCACCGGCTTCGAGTCCCTGCTGCGGCTCGGCCGGCCGTACCGGATGTCGGTGCTGACCCATCTGGCGCTGACCTGGCTCCTGGTCAACTGGTGGCCGCAGGACAACCTCTACCGGCTCACCAGGGCGAACGACTGGCCGCGCGAGGCGGCGCTGGTGTTCTCGTTCAACATCCCGCTGATGCTCGCGGCGCTGGTGGTGATCCGCTTCGTCATCTGGCGTCCGCCGGTCGGGGCGGGCGGCGCCGGGGCAGGTCGGAGGGTCGGGACGGCCGGGAAGGGGTGACGCCCCCGGGCGGCCCCCTCATCTGAGCGCCTCGAACATGCCGGCCAGCCCGTGGTTCGCGGCGGCGACCAGCGCCTCGGCCGCGTCCAGCCCCTCGGCGTCCGGCCCCGCGAGGGCGAGGCCGACGACGGGCTCGGGCTCCTGACAGGCGGTCGGGATCAGCGGCAGCAGGGTGACGCCGAGCCGGGCGCAGCGCGGGCGCAGCCGCTCCAGGTGGTCGTGCAGGGCCGCCGGGGCGAGCCGGGCGCCGAGCGGCATCCCGTCCAGGGTGCGGACCAGGTGGCCGGGGCCGCGCACCCGGTCGAGCCGGGCGGCCAGGACGAAGGCGACGGCCGGGCCGGTGAGCCGCAGATTGATCTCGGTGGGGGCGAGCCGGCGCTGCCGGTCGGTGACGAAGTCGACGTCGTACCAGCCCCGGTAGCCCTCCTCGGCCAGCCGCTCGCCGACCGCGAGCGCGAACCGGCGGGCCGTCGCGCCGGCGCCCCCGGGCACCGTGCCGGGGCCGACGGTGACGCCCTGGTAGCGGGTGCCGGCCACGTCCATGACGCCCGCGCCGACCGGGTGGACGGTGCCGTCCGAGCCGACCACGGCGTCGTAGGTGAGGTCGCGCAGCCGGGCGGCCGGGCCCGGGTCCACGTGCTCCTCCAGCAGCAACGCGCCGTCGGGCGGCAGGACTTCGGTGCGGACCAGGCGACGCAGCAGCGCTCCGCCGCCGCCCGCGCCGAACAGGTCGGCGGGCTCGACCACGACAGTGCCGTAGCCGCCGACGCCGTACGGGCTCTTCACTACGGTGGTCAGCCCCCGGGCGGCGCGGGCGGTGAGCCGTCGGGCGGCCCGGCGGCGGCCGTCCGGGCGCTCCTGCCGGGGCAGCCGGATGCCCGGGTGCGCGGGGGCGAGGGCGGCGAACAGGTCGTGCGCGGCGGCCTTGGACTCGTAGCGGCGCACGGCGGCGAGCTCGGGCCCCTCGCCCTGGGCGGCGGTGCGGCCCCAACCCACCACCGGGCGGCCGGAGTCGGCGATCCGCGCGGCCAGCGCGGGGCGGTCGGCGAGCGCTTCGGCCATGGTCCGGTCCGGTGCCACGCCGCTGTGCACCTCGACCGGGCCCCAGTCCAGCTCCCGGGCCAGCCAGTCGGTCCACTCCGGGGCGACCTCGTGGGGCAGCACCAGCAGCGCCGGTTCGGGGCTGTAGCCGACGGCCAGGCAGGCGTAGTGGTGCGCCTGCCGCAGCCGCCGGGCGCGCTGCGGCCCGTCCGTGCCCGGGGCGAGGAACTGCGCGTTGAAGTCCGCGACGTCGCCGACGTGGACCGCCGCCCGGCCGCCCGTCCAGGCCCCCACCCATCCGTCCATGGAGCGGAAGCATAGGGCCCGGCGGGCCGGGGCGGGGCGTAGTCGGTCGTCACGACGGCGCTGTGGAGCGCTTGTTAACTTCTGATCATTTTTGAATGTCCAAGGACACGACTTGGCAAAGTTATGACCTTTCCTCTAGCTGTACCTGACTGACCGCCGTCAATCTCTGACCCAGCTCCTTTCCCTGCAGCTAACCCCCACTGGAGTCAGAGTGACCCCCACCACCTCCTCCCGCCGTGTCCGCATGGCCGGAGCGATCGCGGTCGTCGCCGCCCTCGCCGGCGCGACCGTCCCCGCCGCCACCGCCTCCGCCGCGCCCGACCCCCGCGCGGCCGCGATATCCCAGGCCCGCGCCAACGTCACCCACAACACCTCGGTGTTCGGCTTCGGCGCCGGCCAGGACCTCGTCGTCAAGGACGTCGTCCTGGACGCCGACGGCACCTCGCACGTCCGCTTCGACCGCACCTACCAGGGCCTGCCGGTGGTCGGCGGCGACCTCGTCGTCCACCAGGACGCCAAGGGCCGGCTCAAGGACACCTCCCGCGCGGCCGCCCACGACGCCGCCGTGAAGTCCACCGTCCCGAAGGTGCCCGCGCAGTCCGGCGCCGCGAACGCGCTGTCCGCCGCCCCGGACGTCCGGGACGCCGTCAGCACCCCCGAGCTGGTCGTCTGGGCCGCCGACGGCACCCCCCGGCTCGCCTGGCGCACCACCGTCGAGGGCACCGGCGAGCACGGCCAGCCGGCCGGCCGGGTCGTCGTCACCGACGCCACCACCGGACAGCAGATCGAGGCCTACGACGCCGAGCACCAGGCCTCCGGCACCGGCAACTCCGAGTACACCGGCACGGTCACCGTCGGCACCACCCCGGTCAGCGGCGGCTACACCCTGACCGACCCGGTCCGCGGCCACGTCACCAAGGACGCCCACAACCTGTCGTCGAGCTCGGTCAAGGCCACCTCGGGCACCGCCTTCACCAGCGCCACCAACGTCTTCGGCGACGGCCGCAAGTTCTCCACCGACCGCTCCACCGCGGCCGTCGACGCCCACGCCAACACCGCCTGGACGTACGACTACTACAAGAACACCTTCGGCCGGAACGGCATCAAGAACGACGGCAAGGGCGCCACCGTCTTCGTCCACGTGGGCACCAACTGGGACAACGCCCAGTGGTCCGACAGCTGCTTCTGCATGATGACCGGCGACGGCGACGGCACCACCGACCCCGAGCAGGTCGACCTCGACACCATGGGCCACGAGATGACCCACGGCGTCACCAGCGCCACCGCCAACCTGCGCTACAGCGGCGAGTCCGGCGGCCTCAACGAGTCCACCAGCGACATCTTCGGCACGATGGTCGAGTGGTACGCCAACAACGCGATCGACACCCCCGACTACCTGTTCAGCGACCAGTCCACCCCGCCGTGGCTGCGCCGCTTCGACAAGCCCTCGCTGGACGGCCGTTCGGCGGACTGCTGGAGCAGCTCGGTCGGCAAGCTCGACGTGCACAACTCCTCGGGCGTCGGCAACCACTGGTTCTACCTGGCCAGCGAGGGCAGCGGCAGCAAGACCATCAACGGCTTCACCTACAACAGCCCGACCTGCAACAGCTCCTCGGTCGCCGGCATCGGCAACCAGAAGGTCGCCAAGATCTGGTACCGCGCGCTGACCGTCTACATGACCTCCACCACCAACTACAAGGGCGCCCGCGCCGCCTCCCTCAACGCGGCCCGCGACCTGTACGGCGCCGGCAGCGCCGAGTACACCGCGGTGGCGGCGGCCTGGAGCGGCGTCAACGTCAACTAGACGAGTAGTTCCGAAGTCGGCCGGGTTTGCCGGTTCTGCTCCGGACGTGCAGGGAGGGTATCCAGCATTCGGGTTGTGACGACCGAAGAGCTGGACACCCTCCTGACGGCACTCTACGTGCAGATCGATGATCACCTGCCCCGAACACGGTGGTTGGGACGCCCGCCGCGGCTGACGGACTCCGAACTGATCTGCCTGGCCGTAGCCCAGGCCCTGCTCGGCTACCACTCCGAGGCCCGCTGGATCCGCTTCGCCCACGCCCACCTGCGCGGCATGTTCCCGGACCTGCCCCAGCGCCCGGCCTACAACAAGCGTCTGCGGGCAGCCCGGCCACTGCTCCAGCAGGCCATCCGCGACCTGGCGAGCGCGACCGACCTGTGGGCCGACCCGGTGTGGATCACGGACTCGACGCCGGTCGAGTGCGGCCGCTCCCGCGACACCGTCCGCCGCTCGCAGCTCGCGGGCTGGGCCGGCTACGGCTACAGCCGTTCCCACTCGCGCTGGTTCTGGGGCTTGAAGCTCCACCTGGTCTGCACTCCGGCCGGGCTGCCCGTCACCTGGGCCCTGGCCAACCCGAAAGTCGACGAGCGCGAGGTCCTGGCCGCGCTCGTCGAGGCCGAGCCCCATCTCGCCCGTGAGCGGCCCGGCCTGCTGATCCTCGCCGACAAGGGCTACGTCTCCGCCGAACTCGACCGCTTCCTCGATCAGTACGACATCCAGCTGCTACGGCCGTCCTATCGCAACCGAGCCCCACGTCCGGGCGAGGGCCTGCTGAAGTCCGTCCGCCAGCTGATCGAGTCCGTGAACGACACCCTCAAGGGCCAGCTCGGCCTCGAACAACACGGCGGCCGCACCATCGAAGGCGTCGGGGCCCGAGTCGGCCAGCGGCTGCTGGCGATGACCTGCGCGATCTGGCACAACCGCACCACCGGCCGGCCCGTCACCCGCTCACTGATCGCCTACGACCACTGACCGACTTCGGAACTACTCGTCTAGGCCCTGCGCCCGGTTCGCCGGTCGGGCCTGCCTGCCGGTCCGCCGCTCTGTCGGTCGGCTGGTCGGACGGTCGGACGGTCGGCGGAACGCCGGTCCGGGAACCTAGTGGTCGAACCCCACGTGGCAGTGGTCGTGGTGGGTGTCGTCGGTGAAGAACCGGTTGCCGGCACCCGGGATCGCCACCGGACCGCCCACGTTGTACGAACCGGCGGCGGCCGCGTCCCGCATGAAGGACTCGACCAGCTGCCGGGGCGTCGCCGGATCCACCACGGCCATGCCGTCGATCCGCCAGACGTCGAAGGCCCGGCCCAGCGGATGGTCGCTGGGCCGGGTCGTCCCGAAGACGTCCAGCGGGTGGCCGGTCCGCACCACGCTCACCGACAGCGCGTACGGGCCGGCCAGCCGCAGCATCGCCTCCAGCGCGCTGTCGTGGACGGTGCCGCCGCGCAGGTCGGCCGCCGCCTCGGGCGGCAGCTCGATCCTCGGCTCGGCCAGCACCCGGGCCACCGCCGGGGACGGCGAGGCGGCCGCCGGCCCCGCGACGCCCGGGTTCAGCGCGGTGACCGTCCACCGGGGCTCGGCCCGGCTCAGCCGGACGTCCACGGTCGTACCGCCTTCGGCCACCGAGCCGTCCGGGCCCCGGGTCCACTGACGGCACACCACCAGCACGCTCGCCGAGTCGGCGAGGATCCCGCCGTACTGGGCGACGACCACCTCCAGGCTCGCCTCGGCGGCCGCCGGGGCCAGCGGGCCCGCCCGGTCGGCCAGCGCGGGCGGCAAACCCAGCGCCGCCACCCGCGCCCGGGCCGCCTCCAGCCCCTGCCCGCCGGGCGGCCAGGCACCGAGCGCCGCGACCAGTTCGACGGCCCGGCGCTTGACGTCGGGCTGGATCTCGGACGCCCCGGGCTCCCAGAGCGCCGGCCGGGGAAGCGGGGTCGCCGTCGGGGTGTCGGCCGACGTCGGGCTCGTCGGAGCCGCCGGTGTGACGCCCGAACCCGCCGCCGCCACCGGCTGCTTGCCCCCGCTCGTACACCCCGCCGCGCCCAACAGCAGCACCGCCGCCCCGGCCCGCAGCACACCCCGCCGGTCCGCGCCCCACCGTCCACCGTCTCCGCCTGTCATGCCGTCAGTATGCGACCCGGGGAGCGGCGATCGGCGGAGCCCACGGACGGCGGCGTCACCGCGGTCCCGGGGGCCGCAGGGCGTAGCCGGCGTCGGTCCGCTCGATCCAGGACGGCTCGCCGAGCCTCATCCTCAGCACGGCGACCGGGTACCTCAGCTCCACCGGATTGAGCACAGTGCCCCAGACCCGCCACAGGATCGTGTCCGGGTCGTGCACGCCCTCGCCCAGCTCGATCAGCCCGCGCAGCAGCCGGGCGTCCCGGTGGGTGAGCTGTGCCTCGCGGCCGTCCACGGTCGCGGTCCGGGTGTCGAGGTCGAGGCGGAGACGGCCGTCGAAGGCGGTCAGCACGCCCTGCGGCTCCTCGACCGGGCCCTCCCGGCCGCTCGTCCCGTCGTAGCGGTGCCCGCTCCCCGCGCTCTCGCCGTCCACACCGGGCAGCCTAACCGGCGGCGCCCGGCGACGGCCGGGCCGCGTTCCAACCGGCCAGCTCCGCCGGGCGGTTGGTGATGATGCCGTCCACGCCCAGGGCGGCGAGGGCCTGCCAGCGGGCGGGCCGGTCGACCGTCCAGACGTTCACGGCGACCCCGGCGGCGTGCAGGTCCCGGACCACGCCGGGACGGCCGGCCAGCGCGTCGTCCGACGGGTGGTAGGCGGCCAGGCCCAGCTCGCGGGCGGTGGCGACCGGGTCGGCGTCGAGGGTGGAGCGGAGCAGGCCGAGCGGCAGTTCGGGGGCCAGTTCGCGGGTGAGGCGCAGGGCGTCGACCTCGAAGCTCTGGACGAGGACCCGGTCGGCCATGCCGTGGTCCCGCACCTCCGCGACGATCCGGGCGACCTCGTCGCGGGTGTGCGGCCCCTTGATCTCCAGCAGCAGCCTGCCGCCCCGGACCCGCAGGTCCTCCAGCTGGGCGGCCAGGGTGGGCAGGCGGGTGCCCGCGTACGCCGGGGCGAACCAGGAGCCGGCGTCGAGTGCGTCCAGCTGGGCGGCGGTCAGGTCGCGGATCCGGCCCTTGCCGTCGGTGGTGCGGTCCACGGTGTCGTCGTGCAGGACGTACGGGACGCCGTCCCGGCTGGGCTGGACGTCGTCCTCGATCCACTCGGCGCCCGCCCGCCGGGCGACCTCGTCGGAGACCAGGGTGTTCTCGGGGGCGGCGGAGGAGGCGCCGCGGTGGGCGTAGACGGTCGGCGGCGCGCCGGCCGGGCGCAGCCGGGCCTCCCGGGGCGCCTCCTCCGCCGCCTCGTGGCGGGCTCCGTACGGGGCCGGCTGCCGCGTGGGCGCCGCGGCGAGCGCGACGGCGCCGAGGGAGGCCCCGAGCAGGGCGGCGACGAGCGCGGTCCGGTGACGGCGGGGGTACCGGGGGTGCCGACTGGAGGTCATGCCCGCACGTTACGGCCGGAGGGCGGCCGCAGCCCAACGCCACCGGAGCGCGTCGTGGCGTCCGGAGCGCCCGTCAGCCCTCCGCCGGCTGCCCGAACGGCGCCAGCAGCGCCTCCGCGGAGGCCGTCCGCGCGTACAGCACCGACCGTCCCGCCCGGTGGGCGCTGACCAGGCGGGCGTCCCGCAGGGCCGTCAGGTACTGGGACACCGCGGACGGCGAGAGCCCGGTGCGGTGGGCGAGTTCGGTCGTGGACGCCGGGGCCGCCAGCTCCGTCAGCAGCCGGGCGCGGGACCGGCCGAGCACGGCGGCCAGGGCTTCGGTGCCGGCCGGCGGGGCGCTCGCCCACAGGGTGCCGATGCCGCGCGCCGGGTAGGCGAGCTGCAACGGGTCGGGGGGCGCGAGTCGGCTGTACAGCGCCGGGCCGGTGAAGGCGGAGGGGACCAGGAGCAGGCCCGCCCCGGCCGTGCGGTCCGGCAGCGGGCGGGTGCGGTGGCGCAGCCGCAGGGTGTCGTCCGTCCAGCGGAGGCCGGAGTGCAGGTCGTTCAGGACCCGTGCGGCGCCGTGCTCGGCGGCCTGCCGGGCGCGGTGCAGCACGTCCGCGTCCAGGACGGCGCGGATCCGCGCCCAGTACGGGGCCAGGGCCAGGTCCCAGTACGCCTCGACCGCCTCGGTGAGCCGGGCCAGCCCGCCGGCCGGGTCGCCGTCCAGGGCGCGCAGCCGGGGGCCGAGCCGGCCCCGGCCGTCCCGCAGCCGGTCGAGGTCGCGGTGGACCCGCTCGGCCGGGGTGGCCCGGATCGCGGCCAGTTCCTCCGCCAGGCCGGGGGCGGGACCGGACGGCGCCGGGTTGAGGAAGTCGGGCACGTACCCGCTGGGCGGGACGAGCTCGGCGAGCAGTGCGTACGCCGGGCCGAGCGCGGCCAGTCGCGGCCGTACCTGTTCCGTCCAGGGCTGGTGGACGGGGTGGGCGAGCCCGGAGCGCAGCAGCCGCAGGCTGGGGCCGACCTCCCACATCGGGGAAACCGCGAAGCGCATCCGGGCCAGGTCGCCCGCCGTGAACAGCAGTTCGGCCGCCACGCCCGTACCCCCGTGGATTCAGACATGATCGAATCGTTGGCGGTCAGGCTAGCGCAGCGACGATCATGACGGGCATGACCTCCGAGAGCACCCTGACGACGGCCAAGACGCCCACGACGCCCGTGAACCCCGCCACCCCCACCGCCGCCGCCTCCGGCACCTGGACCCTCGGCGACCGCCCCGTCCACCGCATCGGCTTCGGCTCGATGCGCCTGCCGCAGACCGGCCCGGCGCTCGTGCCGCACGCCGTGCCCCGCGACCGCGAACAGGCCCTGCGGGTGCTGCGCCGCGCGGTCGAGCTCGGCGTCGACCACATCGACACCGCCGCCTTCTACTTCTCCCCGCTGCGCTCCGCGAACGAGCTGATCAACCGGGCGCTCGCGCCGTACTCCGACGACCTGGTGATCGCCACCAAGGTCGGCCCGGGCCGAGGCGCCGACGGCCACTGGGTGGAGCACGCCCGCACCCCGGAGCGCCTGCGCGCCCAGGTCGAGCAGAACCTGCGCCAGCTCGGCCGCGACCACCTCGACCTGGTCAACCTGCGCGTCCTCGGCACCGACCCGGTCGCCGAACGCTTCGGCGCACTGGCCGAGTTGCGGCAGGCCGGGCTGATCCGCCACCTCGGGCTGTCCAACATCCACCCGCACCAGCTCGCCGAGGCGCAGGCCATCGCGCCCGTGGTGTGCGTGCAGAACCCGTACGGCATCGGCGCCTCGGCCGAGCAGGACGAGCTGCTGCGGCTGTGCGGCGAGCAGGGCATCGCCTTCGTCCCCTTCTACGCCATCGCCGGCGAGGGGCGGCAGGACGGCGCCGGCGCGGCCGAGCACACCCGGGTCCAGGAGGTGGCCGGGGCACGCGGGGTGAGCACCGCCCAGGTGCGGCTGGCCTGGACGCTGCACCGCGGCCCGCACGTCCTGGCCATCCCGGGCACCGGCGACGTGGCCCACCTGGAGGACAACATCGCGGCCGGGGCGCTCCGGCTGTCGACGGAGGAGCTGGCGCTGCTCGACGAGGCCCACACCGGCTGATCCGGAACCGGCCCGGGCCCCGGGTGACCCGGGTTGACCCGGGTGCCCCGGCCGGGCGTCGTCCTCCGTGCCACTGCTCAACGACCTGGGCCACCTGCCCGAGGAGCTGCGCCGGACCGGATTCCCGCCGGGGCTGCGCTGTTGAGGCCTGCCCGGACTCCTGCCTCCCGGCCCCTCCACCCCCGGCCTCCCGCCTGCTCCTGCGCCTCCGCCTCCCGTCGACAGGAATATGCAGACCGGTCTACTATCGCCGCATGGGAGTCAAGGGTGAGGAGACCCGGGCCCGGCTGATCGCCGGCACCAGGGAACTGATCGAGGCGCAGGGCTACTTCGGGACCGGCCTGAACCGGATCGTGGCCGGCACCGGCACGCCGCGCGGCTCGCTCTACTTCCACTTCCCCGGCGGCAAGGACCAGCTGGTCGCGGCCGCCCTCACGGAGGCCGGCCAGGAGGTCGAGGCACTGCTCGCCGCACTGGCCACCGAGGGCGCCGACACCGCCGCCCTCGCCGAGCGGCTCATCGAGGCCTTCGCCGAGCGCCTGGCGCGGTCCGACTACACCAGCGGCTGCCCGATCGCGACCGTCGCCCTGGAGACGGCGGGCACCAACGAGGCCCTGCGGGCCGTCTGCGCCGAGGTGTACGCGGGCTGGCAGCGGGTCCTGACCGGCCGACTGGAGGCCGAGGGCTTCGGCCCGGACGAGGCCGAGACCGCCGCCGGCCAGGCCCTCGCCCTGCTGGAGGGCGCGGTCCTACTCTCCTCCGTCCGGCGCAGCCGCGAACCGCTGGACCACGCCCGGCACGCCGTCCGGCACCTGCTCGGCCGCGCGCAGGCGACGAGCGCGCAGACGAACAGCTAGGCGAGCAGCCAAGCGAAGGGCGCGCCGCGATCGGGCGGCGCGCTCCCGTCCGCCCGAAAAATATGCAGACCGGTCTACTTATTCACGGAGCACAGCATGGCGCCCCTCCTGCCCCGCACCCTCGTCCTCGGCGCCACCGGCTTCCTCGGCCGCTGGCTGGTCCTCGAACTCCTCGCCCGCGGCGAGCCGGTGGCCGCCGCCGCCCGCGGCACCGGCAGCGCGGACGTCCTCCGCCGCTGGCTGCGCGACCACGGCGCCGACGACACCGCCCTGACCACCGTCGCCGCCGACCTCACCCGCCCCGGCCTCGGCCTTGCCCCCGAGGACGACGCCCGGCTCGGCGAGGTGCGCGACGTCCACAACCTCGCCGCCCGCTACGACTTCGGCCTCACCCGCGCCCAGGCCGAACCCCCCAACGTCCACGGCGCCCTACACGCGCTGGAGTGGTCCGCCACCCGGCCCGGGCTGCGCCGCCTGGTCCACCTCTCCGGCTACCGGGTCGGCCGCGACCCGCGGCCGCGGTACCCGCTCGACGAACGCACCACCGCCGCGCTCTACACCCGCCTCGGCGCGTACGAGGCCTCCAAGCAGCTCGGCGACGCCGCCGTCCGCGTCGCCGCGCCCCGGCTCGGCGTCCCGCTCACCACCGTCAACCCGAGCAGTGTCATCGGCCATTCGGTGACCGGCGAGGCCGGCCAGTACCTCGGCCTGGCCCAGCTGGTCCGGCAGCTCCACCGCGGCCGCCTCCCCCTGCTGCCCGGCACCCGGAACACCTTCCTGCCCGTCGTCACCGTCGACCACCTGGCCCGTTTCCTCGCCGCCGTACCCGAGCACGACCGCGCGCCCGTCCAGACCCACACCGTCCTCGACCCCACCACCCCCCGCCTGCCCGACCTGATCGCCCTCCTCGCCGGCCACCTCGGCGTCCGCCCGCCCCGCGGCCTGATCCCCGTCGCCCTCGTCCGCCGCCTGCCTCGCGCCCTCACCGGCGCCGCCCCGGAGACCCTCACCTTCCTCTCCGAGGACCGCTACGACACCGCCTCCGCCGACCGCCTCGGCAGCGCGGCGGCCCTCAGCCACCCGCCCCTGACGCCCGCCGTCACCCGCTGGGCCGCCCGTCTCGTGGCGGACGGCTTCGGCGCGCCCTGACACCGCACCCACCCCACGACACGACGGCGGCCCGCACAACCCCTACGGGATCGTGCGGGCCGCCGTCACACCCGCGAGTAGGTCGGGGCGGGCCTGGCGGTGTCAGTGCGACCAGTAGGGGTCGTCGACTGTCGCGCACTGGGCGGCGTAGTCCAGCGGTCCTTGGCCGAACCCGCCGTGCCAGTTGTCATCGCTGATGTCGGTGACATTGGTCCGGGTGGCTCGGACCTCGGCGCAACCGTTCACACCCACGACGAACCAGAGGGTGAAATCCGAGCCCCTCACCTCCACCGAGCCCTTGTTGCGATCGACCGAGTAGCCCTTTGCCGTCCAGAGGGCCCGGACGATGTCGAGCGGCTCTTGATCGCGTTCGGAGGTGATCCGGACTCGGGCCGCCTGTTTGGCGAT
Organism: Kitasatospora sp. NPDC056446; assembly: GCF_042796115.1. NCBI lineage: Bacteria > Bacillati > Actinomycetota > Actinomycetes > Kitasatosporales > Streptomycetaceae > Kitasatospora > Kitasatospora sp. NPDC056446. The sequence continues at coordinate 47,106 of NZ_JBHTRF010000050.1, forward strand.
CATCTCTGCCCGACCCGTCTTCTTGCACCCGGACGTACCGCAGAGTCCTGTCAGATCGGGGTCGCTTTCGTACCTCGCCTCGGCCCACTGGAGCCCCGGGTGGAAGGCCCCCGCGACATCGGCGAGCTCGGCCTCGATCCGGTGCTGCGCCTGCTCGACCGGCATGGTGGGTTCCTCGGGCTCCGGCCAGACGTACCAGCCGACCAGGAGCGCCAGCAGTACCCCTGGCACGGTCATGCGCCATACCGTGGCCTTCACCTCGGATCCTCCCGGGTGATCGTGTTCCCGTGGCCGCTCACGATCTTCCCGATGTTGGGGAGCGAGTCGCCGCCCTTGTCGTGCTTCCCGAAGTAGTTGTCGTGGGAGTCGGTCATGGTCCCGTCCGCCACCGAGAAGCGCTGTCCGCCGAAGCTCTCACTGGCCGGATCGGTACCGTGCCACGACCCGTCGGGATTCGTGATCGCCTCGACCGCGGCCCAACCGGGAATGAACATCCCAGGGGCCGGCGCGGCCGCGACGGGGTCGTACTTGGCCGTGCCGACGTACACGTGATCCGCACCGATCCCGAGCTGCGACGCCTTGTCCACCCCGACACCCGGGCTGCCGACCAGGACGATGTCGTCGACGGGCAGGCCACCGGGGTGCTGGGTCGCCTGCCCGACCACCAGGGAGCCGTAGCTGTGCCCCTGCGCGGTCATGTGGGCCGGCGCGCCCTCGTGAGTGGCCCGCAGTCCGGTGAGGAACTTGTTGTACGCGGCCCCGCCCTCGTCCGCCCGGTCCTGCATGAGCACCGAGGGGCCGTCCAGCTGCGGCGCGTCGTACCCAAGCCAGAACACGGACGCGACGCTCGGCGTCTCCCGGTTGTCCCCCGCACTCTTCACCGCGGAATCGTAGATGCGCTTCGCCGTCATGGCGTCGCCTCCTCCGACGCCGGCCAGTGTGCTGTTCAGCCCGGGCACCAGCGACGAGACGTTCCGGGCCTTGTCCGGGTCGCCCCAGGACACGATCGCGCGGCCCTGCCCCTGATCACCGATCCCCAGCAACAGCAGCGGCGGGTTGTAGCCCGGCCCGCCCACACCGTCGTCCATCTTGCCGTCGAGCCGGTCCTGGATGGACTGGAAGCCGGCGATCTTCTCGTTCAGGGCGTCGCGCTTGGCCTTCCACTTCTCGTACTCGGGGTTCGTGACGGGCTCGCCCTTGACGTACCCCAGGTACTTCTCCGGCTCGGGGCCGAGGTCGGCGAGTTGGCGCCGGCGGTCCTGGATCAGGTTCTTCAGGTTGGTCCGGTTGGCCTGGTCGCGGGCGGCGGCGGGGATGCCGTCGAGGTTGCCGAGCTGGTCCGGGTGGTTGAGGATCATCCGCTGCTGCTGGGCATCGGTCAGGCCGTTCCACCAGGTCTTGACGCTGTTCGGGTCGGTGCCGGCGGCCGGGATCTGCTGGAGCGCGTCGGCGGCGTCCGTGTCGGCCTTCACGGTGGCGGAGTCGAGGCCGGTGCCGCTGCTCGCGTTGGTGGCGAGGTGGGCGAGCCGGGCGCTGATGGTCTGGTCCGTGTGGTCGGCCTCGTTGAGCGCGGCGGTGATCCGGGCCTGGATCTGCTTGGCCTGGTTCTCGGCGTCGGTGCCGGCGAAGTTCGCGGAGTTCGGGTCCTTGTCCCAGGTGATCCCGCCGTCGGCGGCGACGGTCAGTTTGTGGGTCCTGGCGTCGTCGAGGGCGCTGACCAGGTGGGACTGGGCGGCGGCGAAGCCGTCGTAGGCGTCCTGAAGGGCCCTGCTGACGAGGCCGATCTCCGACTGGGCGGCCTGGAGCTCGTTCTCCAGGAGCTGGATCCGGGCCTGGGCGTGGCTGGCGGCGGTGCCCGTCCACTGGGAGCGGTTCAGCCGGTCGACGACCTCGCTCTGCCAGTTGTCCTTGTGCTGACCGAAGGCGGTGGCCAGGGTGTCGAAGGCGTTCTTCGCGGTGGTGATGCCGATGACGTCGGCGTCGTGAAGCGTCTTGATGTCCATCGGGCTACTCGGCCGCCTTCGCACTGGCGGGCTTCACGGGGCCCGGGACGACGGTCGTGCCGAAGGGGTCCGGCTCGTCCGGGATCGGTGCGGCCGGGTTCCTCATGCTCGTGTGGACGTCCTTCTCGACCTGGCGGTAGTAGGTGGCCGATGCGGCGAGTTTGGTACCGACCTCGCCCATGTCACCGCCGAGCCTGTCCAGCAGCGTCTTCCAGTTCGTGCCGCAGTTCGTGATGGCGGCGGCGGTGAGAAAGCCTTGCAGGCCGGAGGCGGCCTGGCTGCACGGCTCGGTGATCTTTGTGGTTTCCCCCGGTATGAGACCGCCTATGTGCTGCGCGCTCTGTCCGCAGCCGTCCAGTTCGGCCGGATTGACCTTGAACTCCAAGCCCGCGTCAGGATCTGCCATGCATGCCCCCCATACGTCCGGGCCGACTATCGGCCCGCCCGTGCGTTCGATAACCAACGACGCATGCTAACGGATCGCCTTGGAGGAGGATCGGCGGACGTGCGGGGCCGCGGTGACGATCCCACCGGCCTCACCGCGCCGGGACTTCCGCGCCTGGCTTCAGGCCCGACCGAAGAGCAGGTCCGTCCAGTGCACGTCGTCGCGGCCGTGCAGGTCGGGACGGGCGGAGCGGTGGAGGAGCCGCAGCCCGCGGGCCTCGGCGAGGCCGATCGTGAACTCCGGCGGGAGGTCGAACATCCGGCGGCCGGGCGGAACGGGGCCGTGGCGCACGGTGAGGGCGAGCCGGCCGCCGGGGCCGAGGAGGGCGGTGAGGGCGTCCATGGCGGGCGGGCACTCGGCGGGGGCGAGGTGCATCCAGACGGCGGTGAGCAGCACGAGGTCGTAGCGCTCGCCCTCGGCGCGGAGCACGGGCAGCCCGGGCAGCTCGTCCGCGACCCAGCGGATGCCCGCTCCGGCGTGCAACCGCTCGCCGACGGCGCGCAGTTCGGGGGTCGGCTCGGCGGCCACCACGCGGTGGCCGAGTGCGGCCAGGGCGGCGGCGTCACGGCCGGTGCCGGCGCCGATGTCGAGGACGGCGGCGGGCGGCGCCGGGTAGTGGTGGAGCAGTTCGCGGTGGACGTCGGCGAAGCTCACGCTCTCGTACTGGACGGCGAGTTGCTCGGCCGCCTCGCCGTACCCGGCCGTGCTCCGCAGGTCCTCGCCGTACCCGGCCGTGCTCAGCTGGTTGTCGTTCATTTCGCCTCCCGGACGATGACCGCGTCCCCGGCGGCCGCCGCGCCGGCGAAGAAGTCGCGTAGGTCGCGCAGGTCGTTGACGACGAGGACGGCCACCGACTCGGACCAGGGCGACGGGTAGCCGAGGTGCGCGACCGTACGGGCGAGCACGCTGTCCTGCTGGCGCACGAGTTCGCCGAGCGCCGAGTCGCGCAGGAAGGCGAAGGCCGCGGCGACCTGGTCGGGGCGCAGCACGGGCATCGCGGTGCCCGGCTCGCGCCGTCCGCCGCCGTAGACGGGCAGTCGGGCGGCCGGGTCGGGGTGGAGGCCGTTCTCGGTGAGTGCGAGTTCCAGCAGGACGGCGGCGCTCCGGGCGCCCAGGGCGAGCCCGGCGGCGGCCAGCCGGTCGTACCGCAGGTCGCGGTCGTGGGGCACGAGTTCGCCGAGCTCCTCCGCCGAACAGGTGTCCACGGCCTGACCCGGCAGCCGGCGCCAGAAGTGATCCACACTCACCCGCTCAGCCTAACCAAGTCCCGGCCACGGCGTGGAGCGGGACGGCCGTATGGATCCCGTCGGATCCGGTCAGGCCTCGCCGGGGTGCCAGGCGGGCCACTCCCAGGGGCGGTCGGCCCAGTGGACGCGCTGCGGGTCGTGCGGGTCCACGTCGGGAAAGAGCTGGTGGACGCGGGGTTCGAACTCCTCCGGCGCGAGCGGCTCCCAGCCGTGGCCCTCGAAGTGGACGAGGCGGTAGCGGCTGTCGGTCCGGAACTCGGCCACATCGACCAGGGGTGCGGTCGTGCTGTTGGTCTCCATGACCCCAAGCATGTGGCGCGGCGGCAATCAACGCCCGCCCAGACCCCTCTTCCGGGTCATGTCCCGGCGTCGGCGCGCTCGTTGAGCACGGAAAGGTACGCGGGGGGCTGCGGGAAGGACGAGCACATGACTGGGCAGCCCACCGGAGGGCAGTGGCAGTGGCCGCGGAACGCGTGGCAGCCGCCTCCGGTCCCCACGACTCCCCCGCCCCCGTTTCCCGCTCCCCCACCACCGGGACGGCGCTCGCGCAAGGCCTGGGCCGTCGGGGCGGTCGGGACGGGGGCCGTGCTGGCCTCCGTGCTGGTGATGTGCGGTCCGGGGTCGGGCGACGTCCTGAAGGCGGTGGCGATGCCGGAGGCCTCGCCGTCGGCGCCGGACTCGGCGTCGCGGCTGCTGCCGATGTCGCCGCAGCCCGTCACTCCCGCGCCGTCGCCGCTGCCGGCTCCGGTCCCGGACGCCGGGGCGGCGGGCGGAACGGGCGGGCCGGGCGGCTCCGGCGGGGCGGCGACGGTCTCCGTCTCCGGGGCGGCGGACGCCCAGCGCGCCTCGGCGAGCGCGCGCCCGAAGCCCGGGCACAGCCCGCACGCCTCCGCACCGGCCCGTGGGACGGCGGGCGCGCCCGCCCCGGCGGGGCCGGGGTCGGGCGCGTCGCTGCCGGGTGCCGGGGCGGGCACCATCTGTGACCAGGCCGAACGCGTCGGCCGCTGGCCGGCGGGCTCGGAGCAGGCCCGGCTCTGCCGCAGCGTCTACGGCTGAGCCGCCGGGACGCCGGCGGCGCCGGGGCTGCCGGGGCTGCCGAGGCCACCGGGCGCACCCGGGCTGCCGGCGGCGCCCGGACCACCGGAGGTGCCGGGAGCGCCGGTCGCCCCGGCGCCGCCGGGTGCCCCGAGCAGCCCCTTGTCCAGCCGGGCCGCCAGCACCCGCGCCAGCGTGTCGGTGATGTGCCCGGTGTCCCGGTACAGCACCACGCCCTCCAGCACCGCCGGGCAGGAGGGCCCGTCCCCGGGGCAGAGCAGCGGGCCGAGGTCCAGGGTCCGGACGCCGTACCGGGCCGCGAGCCCGCCGTCGAGCATCGGGTCGGGCTCGAAGGCGGTGTCGCGCGGGAAGAAGCAGGCGTCGGAGCGCCCGTCGGAGGCGGCCAGGCAGGTCGGGATGTCCTTGCCCGGCATCGGGGTGTCGCCGAGGTAGGCGAGCGGGGCGCCGAGCGCGGTGAGGCGGTCGAGCGTGCGGGTCCAGCCCTCGGTGCGCTCCTCCTGGCTGCCGTAGCGGTTGAGGCCGGCCAGCAGGACGAGGCGCGGCTTGGGCCCGGAGGTGAGCCGGGTGAGGGTGTTCTCGCGCCAGCGGTCGCATTCGTCGAAGGTGCGGCCGAGGACGTTGTTGCGCACGGTCAGGGTGGCGAGCGGGCAGCCTGGCTTGACCAGCACCTCCAGCGCCCAGTGCCGCTGCTCGGCCATGGCGAGGGCGCCGGAGATCCACTGTCCGGCGTGCGAGTCGCCGAGCAGCACGATCCGGTCGGGGCTGTCCTCGGTGCCGAAGAGGCAGCGCGGGCTGCTGTCGGCGTTGAGCGGGATCTCGCAGCCCTTGCCGGGCGGGAAGTCCTCCCGGGCGCGGGCCAGCGACGGGGTGAGGGCGAGCACCCGGGTGCCGGGGGCGAGCAGGCTCGGCCCGTCGGCGGCTCCGGCGGGTGCGGCGACCGGTGCGTCGGCGGCTCCGCCGAGGGCGCGCACGGTGCCGCCGCCGAGGGTGAGCGCGGCGATCAGCGGGATGACCAGGGCGCTGGCGCCGACGGCGAGCCCGCGCCGGGGGGCCGGGCTGCTGCCGTAGCGCAGCGGCTGTTCGACCAGGCGCAGGGTGAGCCAGGCGGGCAGCGCGCTGGCGGCGGTGAGAGCGAGCAGGGTGGTCCAGTGCAGTGCGCCGTAGCGGGCCTGGGCGATGGTCAGGACCGGCCAGTGCCACAGGTACCAGGCGTACGAGAGGCGTCCGGCGGCGCGCAGCGGTCGGACGGAGAGCAGGCGTCCGGCGTCGGCGGCGCGCAGCGAGCCGTGGCCCGCGAGCAGCACGGCGGCGGTGCCGAGGACGGGCAGCAGGGCGGCGGCGCCGGGGAACGGCGTGGTGCGGTCGTACAGGAAGAGCGGGGCGACGACGGCCGCCAGGCCGGCCCATCCGACCAGCCGCAGCGCCCAGAGCACCGGGCGCCGCCCGGCGCGGGAGGCGAGTGCCCCGCCCGCGAGCGCGGCGCAGGCGCCGGCCGCGAACTCCCAGAGCCTGCTTCCGGTGGAGAAGTAGGCGAGCGGAGCGGAGGTCTGCGTCCAGCGCAGGCACAGTGCCAGGGACACGCCGCCGATGGCCACCGTGGCGAGGGTGATCGCGAGGGTGCGGCGGCGCCCGTGCAGGTAGCGGGCGAGGCCGATCAGCAGGACGCCCCACAGCAGGTAGAACTGGTTCTCCACGCCCAGCGACCAGAAGTGCTGGAGCGGGCTGGGGTCGCGTTCGGCGGCCAGGTAGTCGGTCTGCTGGCCGACGAAGCGCCAGTTGGCGAACTGGCCGGCGGCGGCGATCAGGTCGCGGGCCAGGTCGGTGCCGCGCAGCGGGTCGAGCAGCGCGCCGCCGGCGGCGGCGGTGGCGACCAGCACGGTGGCGGCGGCGGGCAGGATCCGGCGGGCGCGGCGGGCGGCGAAGTCCCACAGGCCGATCGGCCGGGCCAGCAGCAGGCCGGTGATCAGGAACCCGGAGATGACGAAGAAGATGTCGACGCCGATGTAGCCGCCGGTCAGGCCGGGTACGGCGGCGTGGAAGGCGAGGACGGACAGCACGGCGAGGCCGCGCAGCCCCTCGATGTCGGGACGGAAGGCGGCGCGCTTGCGGGGCTCCCCGGTCTCGGCGACGGTGGCGCCCTTCGGGGCGGTGACCTCGCGGTCCATCCGGACCACGTCGGGCAGCAGGTCGGCGGCTGCCGGAGCAGCGGTGGCCGTTGCGGCGGAGACGGTGGCGGTGGCGGTGGCGGCGGTCGCGGCGGAGACGGTCGCGGCGACGGAAGGTGAGGACGACGACGGTGGTACGGCCGTTGACACGGCGGTGCTCCTTGCAGGGCTGGCAGCGGTAGTGGGCCCACCGGGCCGATGGGGCGGCCGGGCGGAGTCCGCGCCGGTGGGGCGACGCGCAAGGAAACTCGGCGGTGAAGCGGTGGGGCGGTGAAACGGTGGGGCGGGTCGGCGGTGAGGCAGGTCACCGGAAGCGGATTCGACGCTGAAGCCGCCAGGAGCATGTGACGATGCGTCAGGAACTGCGCATCGGAAGGGGTGGATCAGAAGATCAGCGGATCCGCCCAGCCCGACGCCAGCAGCCCGCAGAGCAGCAGCACGGCGGTGACGGCGACGGCCTCGGCACGCCCGAACCCGAGCTCGGAACGGCTCCGCGCGGGCGCGGCGACCTCGCCGACGGTGGCGCCCTTGCCACCGTTCGCGCTGCGCAGGAGCGGCCACAGGGACCGGATCAGCGGGATCATCGTGTAGGCGGTGAGCGCGAGCAGTGCGGTGAGCGCCCAGTAGGGCCGCCAGCCGTGCAGCAGCGCGGCCCGGACGAGTCCGGCGGCGCCCGCGATGATGACCAGCCCGAGCCAGCCGACCCCGATCCGGGCGACCGTACGGGCGAGTGAACTGCCGCCCGACACGGCGCCGGTGGGCACCCAGTCGGCGGAGCGGCGGCGCAGCGCGTGCGCGATGGCGACCACGTGGCAGAGCCCGCCGAGGAGTTGGACCCGGGTGACCTCGAAGCGCCAGCGGGTGCGGGACATCGCGGGCAGCAGGACGAGCGCGACCCAGATCGGCGGCAGGAAGGGGAGCACCTGCCAGGGCTGGATCTCCTCGGGCCGGAAGAACAGCATGATCAGGGCGGGCAGCGGCACGGCGAAGACGTTCACCGCGCTGGTGAGGTAGCCGAGGATGCCGTTCCAGAAGCAGAGCCGGGCGGAGCGGGAGAGCGGTCCGCGGCGGAAGTCCGGGTCGCGGACGAGGGCCAGGGAGCCGAGGCACCAGCGGTACTGCTGGCTGATGAAGGCGGGCAGGCCGGTGGGCGACATGCCCTTGGCGACCAGCGCGGGCACGTAGCGGGTGGACCAGCCGGCGCGGGCGAGGGCGAGGCCGGTGTAGAGGTCCTCACTGTGGTCGATCTCGGCGAAGCCGCCGATCCGCTGGAGCGCGGCACGCCGGTAGAGGGCGTTGGTGCCGCAGCAGACGGTGCCGTCCTGCGCGTCCCGGGAGGGCTGGATCCAGCGGTAGAAGATCTCCTGGGTGGCTCCGGCGGCGCGTTCGAGCCAGGACATGTCGGCGTCCGTGTCGAAGCACTGCGGGCTCTGCACGATGCCGACCCCGGGGTTGTCGAGGTAGGGCACCAGGTGGTGCAGGAAGTCGGGGCGCGGGCAGAAGTCGGCGTCGAGGACGGCGATGATCTCGCCGGTGCCCTCGGCCAGGCCGTGGTTGAGGTTGCCGGCCTTCTTGAAGCGGCCCCGGTCGGGGCGGGCGCGGTACCGGAAGCCGTAGGACTCGGCGAGTTCGCGCACCTCGGGGCGGTCCGCGTCGTCGAGGACCAGGACGGCCAGTTCGCCGGGCCAGCGGACGGCGGCGGTGTGCCGGTAGGCGTTGTCGAGGACGGCCAGCGGTTCGCCGGCGGTGGGCAGCAGCAGGTCCACGCTCGGGGGGCGGGCGGGCTGCCAGGCGCGCATCAGCAGGTCGTGCGAGTCGCGGGTGAAGCGGCGGGCGCGCTGGCCGTCGGTGAGCGAGAGCAGCCAGGTGGCCGCGTTGAGCACGGTGAGCACCAGGAAGGGCCAGAGCAGCGGCTTGCTGAGGGCGAACAGGCCGAGCGTGGCGGTGGCTCCCGCGTAGGAGAGGGTGGCGCAGAGCAGCACCCAGCGGCGCTGCGGGCCGAAGTACCAGTAGAGCTCCTCGTCGTCGGGCGGGCTGGGCAACCGGAGGTCGGGGTCCGCGGGTATCCGGCGCGGACCGGCGTCGGGTGCGGGCATGGCGGTGCCATGGAGTACGGGCATGCGGAAATGGCCCCCTGGGCATCGGACGGTACGTGGCCGTTCGCCCTCAGCCTCTCACATTGGCCTAGACCAATCATGAACGAGGTATGACATCTCCGCATCGCCCCAGCTCAGCGACTTGACGCCGCATCACCTCCCGGAATCAAGTCGAGCGACACTGAACCGGACCCCGAGCGCACCCGTTCCGGGAGGCCGGTCTCACGAGCCGCCCAACTCCTTGACCAGGTGCTCGAACCGCAGGTCCGGCCGGAGCGGGATGCCGAACCGCTCGTCGCCGTACGGGAACGGGCTGAACACGCCCGGCCGGTGGTAGCCGCGCCGCTCGTACCAGGCGATCAGGTCGGCGCGCTGCGCGATGGCCGCCAGCTCCATCTCCCGGGCGCCCCACTCCGCCACGGCCACCCGCTCGGCCTCGGCCAGCACCGCCCGGCCGACCCCGCCGCCCTGCAGCCCGGGACGCACCGAGAACATGCCGAAGTACGCCCGCTCGCCGCGCCGCTCCACCTGGCAGCAGGCGACCAACTCCCCGTCGCGCTCGGCCAGCAGGACCAGCCCGTCGGGATTGCCGATGGCGCCGGCCACGCCCTCGGGGTCGGTGCGCTGCCCGCCCAGGAGGTCGGCCTCGGTGGTCCACCCGACCCGGCTGGCGTCCCCCCGGTAGGCGGACTCGACCAGCTCGACCAGTGCCGGGACGTCGGCGGCCACGGCGAACCGGAAGGCCAACTCCCCGAGGGGGCGGGCGGCGTCGGCTCCGCCGGAGCCTTCGGTGCCGGATTCGGCGGCGGTGTCGGCGGCGGCTTCGGCGGCGGTGTCGGGGTCGATGACGGGCTCGTTCATGGCTGTTCCTTTGCTCCGTGCTCCGGTGCCGCCCGTGACGGCGGACCCGCGGGCATCGTGCCACAGCTCCCCGGGCCGGCTCCCCGGCCCGCGAGCGGCAAGACCGGCAAGACCGGCACGGCGTGTTGCCGCCGGGGGCGCTCCGGCACGTGCGACGCGGGTTCACATGGTGGGCCGAGATGCCTGGCGGCACTGGCGGGTACATGGCTACTCTGCGGTAGGCCGCACCGACACCCGGCCGTACCAGGCAGTTTGTACCCGTTCCGCACCGGACCAGAGGAGTGCCCGTGCCCCGCTCTTCCCGCTCCGCCCGCCCCGCCGTCCGTCTCGTCGCACCATCCGCCGCACCACCCGCCGACCGCTCTCGCACCCGCTCTACCGCCCGCTCCGCCGCCCGACTGCCCGTCCTGGCCGCCCTCGCCGCGGCGACCGCCCTGGTCGCGGGCGTGGCCGCACCGGCCTACGCGGCCGGGCCCGCCCCGGTCGCCCCCGTCGTCGAGGGCCGCCCGGGCTTCCACCCCGACCGCGACTTCGCCGGCTCCACCGTGGCCGCCCACGAGGGCCGCGGCGGCGCGCCGTTCGCCTCCCTCGCCGCGACCCAGACCCCCGGACTGGACGTCTCCAGCTACCAGGGCAGCGTCAACTGGTCCTCGACCGCGGCCAACGGCGCGCGCTTCGCGTACGTCAAGGCCACCGAGGGCACCGGCTACACCAACCCGTCCTTCGCCCAGCAGTACAACGGCTCCTACAACGCCGGCCTGATCCGCGGCGCCTACCACTTCGCGCTGCCGAACAGCTCCTCCGGCGCCACCCAGGCCACCTACTTCGTCAACCACGGCGGCGGCTGGTCCGCCGACGGCAGGACCCTGCCGCCGGCCCTGGACATCGAGTACAACCCCTACGGCGCCACCTGCTACGGCCTCAGCCAGAGCGCCATGGTCGGCTGGATCCGCTCCTTCAGCGACACCGTGCACGCCCGCACCGGCCGCTACCCCACCATCTACACCACCGCCAACTGGTGGGCCCAGTGCACCGGCGACAACGGCGGCTTCGGCGCCACCAACCCGCTCTGGATAGCCCGGTACGGCTCCACCGTCGGCACCCTCCCGAACGGCTGGGGCTACCAGACCATCTGGCAGTTCGCGGACTCCGGCACCTTCCCTGGCGACCAGGACTACTTCAACGGCGCGGCCGACCGCCTCCGCGCCCTCGCCCTGGGCTGACCCCGCCCCACGGCACGACCCGCCCGCGCCCTGCGCAGTCGCAGGGCGCGGGCCCCCGGGTGGCGTCAGCTCACCTTGAAGGGGGTGCTGCCGATGGTGAACCAGTCGCTCATCGGCTGGCCGTTGGCCGTGTACGAGTGCGAGACCAGGCCGTCCTTGCTGCCGATGGCGAACACCTCGGCGGCCTTGAAGTCGGGCTCGTACACCGCCGACGGCGTGCCGGAGAACGCCCACCCCGGCTTGAAGTTCTCCCAGCCGTTCCAGGGGCCGGCGTTGATGTTGTAGTTGTGGTTCATCGCGCCGTCGGCCTGCCCGATCCCGAACAGCTCGATCGCGTTGGTCGCCCCGTTGTAGACCGCCGCCGGACCGCCGACGAACCGGAAACCGTTGTCCAGGGGCTTCCAGCCGCTCCACGGCTGGCCGTTGAACACGTACGCGTGCGACATCATGCCCTCCGCACTGCCCACCGCGAACACCTCGGTCACCTTGTTGACCGGGTTGTACGCCACCGCCGGATCCGACGCGAACCTGAACGAGTTGTCGATGTCCCACCAGCGGGGCTGGAAGACCCCGCCGTTCGTCGACCAGCTGTGCGCCACGATCCCGTCCCGGTCCCTGGCGAACACCTCCGCCGTCAGCGTGTCCGGGTTGTACACCGCCGCCGGCCTCCCCGCCGCGAACTTCCGGTCCGAGGGCAGCGACTCCCACGGCTGGTACACACCGGCCTTGAGGTTGTACGTGTGGTTCATCACCCCGTCCGTGCCGATCCCGAACACCTCGATGGCATCGGTCGCCGCGTTGTACACCACCCCCGGGCTCCCGACGAACCGGTAATTCTCCCGAAGCGTCACGAAGCCGCTCCAGCCCTGGCCGTTGAACATGTAGGCATGCGACATCACCCCGTCCTTGGCACCCACCCCGAACACCTCGGTCACCTTGTCCACCGGGTTGTACACCGCGGCCGGACCTCCGGTGAACTCGAACCGGTCATCGACCGGAATCCACTCCGACCACTTCGCGCGGTCCGTGCTGTACGCGTGCTGCATGTGCCCCTTCTCGTCGATCGCGAACGCCTCCGCCGTCCGCGTGTCCGGGTTGTACACCGTCGACACGCTCCCCGAACTCATCGAGGAGGCCGGTGGGGACGTGGGGGAGCCGATCGCGTTGACGATCTTCAGGGCGTTGGCCACCTGGGCCGGGTAGCGCGCGGGGTAGGCCGACCGCTGGACGGCCTGGCAGACCACACCGATCTGTGCGGACTGCCAGGAGTTGTTCGGGTACATCCGTAACATCTCGTTGATGAAGGCGGTCGTCGACCAGGCCGGGTCGAGCCGGTTCTCGGTCGACCCCCAGCTGTCGAGCTGCTGGAACAGGCCGACGCTGGTGTGGTCGAGGACGTTGGGGTTGTTCTCCAGGCCGCTCTCGACCATGGCGGTGGTGACGGCGATGGCGGACGCCCGGTCCGAGAGGCCGAGGCCACGGACGGTGTTGATGATGGCCCGGGCACAGGAAGCGCGGTACGGGTTCATGGCACCGGCCCAGTCGCCGGTGAGCGTGCGGTTCAGCTGGTCCGCGACGGCGGAGTCGGCGCTGGTCACCTGGCCGCAGGAACGGTTCGGCATCGCGGCGTAGGCCGGTACGGCACCGGTGGCGGCCGCACCGGCGACCGTGACGGCGGACAGTACGAGCACGGAGAGGCGGCGCCGGAGGTGGAGGTTCATGACGTTCTGGCTCCTGGTTACGGGGGACGGGGGACGGGACAGCGAAAGCGGGCACGGCGGAAGCGGGCATGGCGGAGGCGCCGGCCGGGAAGCGGCCGGCGCCTCGTCGGTCCCGTGGGACTCAGTTGGCCTTGAAGGGGGTGCTGCCGATGGTGAACCAGTCGCTCATCGGCTGGCCGTTGGCCGTGTACGAGTGCGAGACCAGGCCGTCCTTGCTGCCGATGCCGAAGACCTCGACCGCCTTGGGGTCGGACTCGTACACCGCCGACGGGGTGCCGGAGAACGTCCACCCCGGCTTGAAGTTCTCCCAGCCGTTCCACGGGCCGGCGTTGATGTTGTAGTTGTGGTTGATCGCGCCGTCGGCCTGCCCGATCCCGAACAGCTCGATCGCGTTGGTCGTGGCGTTGTAGGCCGCCGCCGGGCCGCCGACGAACCGGAAGCCGTTGTCCAGGGGCTTCCAGCCGCTCCACGGCTGGCCGTTGAACACGTACGCGTGCGACATCATGCCCTCCGCACTGCCCACCGCGAACACCTCGGTCACCTTGTTGACCGGGTTGTACGCCACCGCCGGGGCCGACGCGAACCTGAACGAGTTGTCGACGTCCCACCAGCGGTCCTGGAAGGTCCCGCCCGCGGTCGACCAGTTGTGCGCCACCACCCCGTTCTGGTCGGTCGCGAACACCTCCGCCGTCAGCGTGTCCGGGTTGTACACCGCCGCCGGCCTCCCCGCCGCGAACTTCCGGTCCGAGGGCAGCGACTCCCACGGCTCGTACACACCGGCCTTGAGGTTGTACGTGTGGTTCATCACCCCGTCCGTGCCGATCCCGAACACCTCGATGGCATCGGTCGCCGCGTTGTAGACCGCGCCCGGGCTACCGACGAATTGGAAGTTCTCCCGAAGCGTCACGAAGCCGCTCCACGGCTGGCCGTTGAACATGTAGGCGTGCGACATCACCCCGTCCTTGGCGCCCACCCCGAACACCTCGGTCACCTTGTCCACCGGGTTGTAGACCACCGCCGGGCTCCCCGTGAACACGAAGTTGTCGTCCACCGGAATCCACTCCGACCACTTCGCGCGGTCGGTGCTGTACGAGTGCTGCATGTGCCCCTTCCCGTCGATCGCGAACGCCTCCGCGGTCCGGGTGTCCGCGTTGTACACCGTGGACACGCTCCCGGAACTCGCCGAGGAGCCCGGCGGCGTGGTCGGCGGCGTGGTGGCGTCGTCGACGACGCTGTTGTTGCGGACCGGGACGTAGCCGTTGCCCTGGATGTAGTCCGGGAAGTACGGGTACGGAATGGCACGGTGGTGGACGCCGCTCCCGCTGAACTCGTAGCCCATGTAGGAGCTGTGGGCGGCGTCGTTCCAACGGTCGAACAGGACGATGTGGCCGTACTTGCCCGAGGCGTCGTTCAGTAACGCGTCCCCGGCCTTGAGGTCGTCCTTGGATATCCGCGAGGCGACGCCGCTCGGGATGAAGCTGGTGGTGTCGAGGCCGGGGCCGCCCAGCTTCCAGGCCATCGAGGCGTAGCCGGAGCAGTCCTGGCGGTACCCGTCATGGGTCTGGGTCCAGCTGTAGGGCAGGCCGAGCCCCACCCAGGCGTCCGCCCTGGCCAGCACCTCGGAGCGGCTGATCCGCGGCCCGGACTGGGCCGCCAGGCCGGCCGGGGCCTCGCCCTGGCCCGGGGAGGCGAACTGGCCACCGGGGCTCACCGGGGCCGGGGCGGCGGCCTGCACCGGCGGGGCGGCGGCGTACACCGGGACGGCGCCCAGGACGACGGTCGACAGGCCGGACGCGAGCAGGACGGACGCGGCGCGGACGGCGGGACTGGTTGTGCGCATGTGGGTCGTCTCCAGAGGACTGAGCGGGTTCACGAGCACCGGCCGGGGGCGGGAAGGACGGGCCGGCAAGACCCGTTCGCCCCCGACCGGCAGGTTGGTCAGATCGTCACTCCGGCCCCTCACAGCGCTCTAACACGTCGTCAACAACACCGTTTGACCAGCCCGTTGTCCCGACTCCCCACACACGGAGGCGCCGCCTCCGGTCGGGACCGGGGGCGGCGCCGCTGTGTGCGGGGGTGCTCAGCCGTCGATGCGGTGCTGGCTCCAGAAGGAGGTCAGGTCCACGGTGGTGGCGGCCTGAGCGGCGGCCTTGAACTCCGCCGTGGTGGAGACGCCGTACCAGTGCGCCTGCGCGTAGCCGCGCAGCAGCGTGGTCATCGCGGTGTCACCGATGGTGCGGCGCAGGTCGTGCAGGGCGCACTTGCCGTAGCCGTAGACGACCGTGGAGTAGCGGGAGGAGTTGGCGTCCCAGTACGCCATCGAGTTGGTGATCTTCTCCGCCGGGGAGGCCCAGGAGACGTTGTTCCAGCAGCCGTTGCCGCTCTGGCCGAGGGCGAGGTCGGTGGCGTAGTCGGTGAAGGCCTCGTCGAGCCAGGGACCGTTGTACTCGTCGTCGCCGACGATGCCGTACCACCACTGGTGGCCGATCTCGTGGGTGAGCGCCGTGGTGCTGACCAGGTCGAGGACGAAGCCCGGGTACTCCATGCCGCCGAACCAGAAGTTGTTGTCGAGCACCGCGTCCAGTTCGCCGTACGGGTAGGCCCCGAAGCGCTGGGCGTGGGCGTCGACCGCCGAGGTCGCGGTGGAGAGCATCGACCGGGAGTCGGCCGCGCTGATCCCCGCCACCGAGTAGACGTTGACCTTGACCCCGGCCGTGGAGGTGCCGGAGATCCTGGTGAACGGCCCGGCGGCCCACGCGAAGTCGCGCACCTTGCTCGCGGTCGCCTTGGTGACGGTCCGCCCGGCCGCGCCGGGGGTGTCCACCGAGGTGCCGGTCGCGGGCACCAGCAGGCCGGACGGGTGGTCCAGGGTGACGGTGAAGTCCGCGGCCACCGAGTAGAAGGACTCGCCGTTGTTGGTGTACGGGTCGAGGTGCCAGCCGGCCGCGTCCCGGATCGCCAGGACGGGCAGGGCGTTGCCGAGGAAGTTGTACGCGCCGTCGTGGCCGAAGCGGTCCGCGCCGCTCGGCACGGTGATGGCGAGGTCGAAGCCGACCGTGCCGCCCTGCCCCTGGGCGAGCGGCGCCGGCAGCGTGACCTTGAGCGCGGTGCAGTCCACGGTGAGCGGGGAGGGCGTGCCGCCGGTCAGGTTGGTCACCGTGATCGGGGTGCTGGGGCAGCTGCCGTGGGCGTTGTCCCACAGCCGCAGGTACACCTCGTTCAGCGGGGCGGGCGAGGCGTTGGTGAAGGTCACGCTCTCGTGCCCGGTCCAACTGCCGCCGGAGGCGTCGCTGGTGAGGTCGACCGTGTACCCGGGCGCGGCCGGGGTGCGGGTCGGGTCGCCGGGCTGGGGCGGGGTGGTGCCGCCGGAGACGTCCAGGGTGACGTCGTCCAGCACGAAGCTGGTCTGGAGGCTGGAGTCCTCGACGCCGGTGAAGGCGAGGGTCGCGCTCTGGCCCGCGAAGGCGGAGACGTCGACCGTCCGGTGCACGTACCCGTCGTGGGCGTCCAGGTTGGAGTAGGTGGCCACCGTGGTGGAGCCGAGCTTGACGGTCAGTTTGTCGTACGCGGTGGTGGTGGTCGTCTCGGCGGTGTCGACGTGCAGCCAGAACCCGAGTGTCGCCGTCGCGCACCCGGCGGGGAGGGTGACGGACTGCGAGAGGGTGTCGGTGTGGGTGGAGCCGTAGCCGTCGAGCCATGCGTAGGAGCTGCCGGAGTGCGCGCTCTGGCCGCTGTCGGAGGTGATCGCGCCGCTCGGCGCGGTCCAGGGCGAACTGCCGGACTCGAAGCCGCCGTTGGCCACCACCTGGGCGGGAGTGCAGTCGGCGGCGCTCGCCACATTGGGGG
>NZ_JBHTRF010000051.1:0-61642 GCF_042796115.1 Kitasatospora sp. NPDC056446
ATGGTACTGCAGGGGGGACCCTGTGGGAGAGTAGGACGCCGCCGAACAATCATTCAGAAAAACCCCCATCCGGTATCCGGATGGGGGTTTTTCGCGTTTCCGGGCGGATTACGGGAGCGCGAGCATCGCCGCGGCGACCTCCTCGGCGGCCGCGTCGGGGATCGCGGTCGCGGCCTGTTCGAGCACCAGCAGCCGTGCGCCGGGGATCTCGCGCGCGAGCGCCTCGCCGTTGCCGACCGGGAAGAAGCGGTTGTGGCGACCGTGCACCACGAGCGCCGGCAGCGCGAGCTCGGGCAGGCGCTCACGCCACCGCGGCTCACAGTCGAGCTTGGCGAACGCCATGCCCATCTGGTTGGCCGTCTGGAGCGCGGGGTCCGTGCCCGGTGTGCGGTCGAAGACGCGCTCGGCGGTGGCGCGTGCGGCAGCCGGATCGTCACCGAGGAGCTGTGCCCTGGCGGCGGCGAACTCCGCCACGGCGGCGCGGTCGGACCAGTCGGGCATCGGGAGCGCGAACCGCTGCTTCAGGACCGCCTCGTCGTGGTCGGGCAGGTCGTCGTCGACCGGGCCGGGGGCGACGGGCCGCGTCCCGGCCAGGGTGAGCGCCGAGAACGCGTCCGGATGGTCGAGCGCGGCGACCTGCCCGACCATCCCGCCGACGCCGATGCCCGCCAGGTGCGCCGGCCGGTCGGCGAGTCCGCGGGCGAGCGCGGCCGCGTCGGCGGCGAGGTCCCGGAGCGTGTACGCGGGAGCCCCGGGGTCGACGGTCGTCGACGCGCCGGAGTCGCGCAGGTCGTAGCGGACGACGTGGCGTCCGCCGCGCGCGAGCGCCTCGCAGAGCGCGTCGGGCCACGACAGCATCGTCGTGCCGCCCGCGAGCAGGATGAGGGGCGCCGCCGCGTCGCCGAAGTGCTCGACCCCGAGCGTGACGCCTCCGGGTGTGCGGAACGAATGGACCGTCGAACGCATCGTCAACCTTCCGGGCAGGTGCGTGGGCGAGGCCACGCTACTCCGCACCGCCGACACCGCCCGCCGGCGCTGCACCCGCAACGGCGAGGAACCCGCAAGGAGCCCGACAGGCGTCAGGCGGGCGGTGCGGGTGCCGGGTCCGGGCCGACCCGGTGGCCGTACCGCCCCACGAGGGCGGCGGCGAGCAGGGCCACGGCGCCGCCGAGCAGCATGACGGTGGCGGGGGAGCCGTGGTCCACCACGACGCCTCCGGCCAGGGCGCCGATCGACATGGTGGCCTGGAACCCCGAGGTGAACACCACGCCGGCCGCTTCCGGGGCGTCCGGGGCGGCGGCGAGGAACCAGCTCAGGGAGCAGACCGGGACGGCGCCGTACGCCAGGCCCCAGAGCGTCAGCAGGACGGCGGCGCCCGGACCGCCGGCACCGAGCAGGGGCAGCAGGAGGGTCGCGGTGGCGAGCAGCACGGTGACCGTGGCGAACACCGGGCGCAGCGCCCGTGCCGCGCGGCCGCCGGCGAGGAGGTTGCCGAGCAGTCCGGCGGCGCCGTAGGCGAGCAGGAGGCCGGTGACCAGGCCCGGTCCGGCGTGGGTGGTGGTCATGAGGAACGGGGTCACGTAGGTGTAGCTGCCGAAATGGGCCAGGACGATCAGGAAGGTCACGGCGAGGCCGGTGCGGGTACCCCGGCGGGCCAGCAGCCCGCGCAGCGCGTCCGGGCCGGTGGTGGTCAGCGGGGGGAGCGGCGGCAGGGACCGGAGGAGGGCGGCCAGGGCGATCAGGGTCAGCGCGGTCATCGCGTGGAAGGCCGTCCGCCAGCCGGCGAGGGAGGCCAGGAACACGCCCGCCGGGACGCCGAGGACCGAGCCGAGCGGGACGGCGGAGAAGATCACGGTGTTGGCCAGGGCCCGCCGGTGCTCCGGGACGAGGCGCGGGGCCAGCCCGGAGCCGATCGACCAGAACGCCCCGATGACCAGGCCGAGCGCGATCCGGGCGGTCAGGACGGCCCAGTAGGCGGGGGCGAGCGCGTTGAGGAGGTCCGCCAGTGCCAGGAGCAGCAGCAGTGCGCAGAGCATGGTCCGCCGGTCGGCGCGCCGGGTCGCGACGGTCACCGCGGGCGCGGCGACGGCGGCGACGATGCCGGGCAGCGTCATCATGAGCCCGGCCGTGCCGTCGGAGATCCGGAAGGCGGCACCGATCGGGGTCAGCAGTCCGATCGGCAGGATCTCGGTGGTGACGATGGCGAACACGCCCGTCGTCACCGCGGCGACCGCGAGCCAACCACCCTTCCCTGGAGGGGAGTCGGGCCGGGGTGGTGTGGGGCCGGGCGGGCGGGGGGAGGAGCGGAGGGCTGTGGTGTCGGCCATGCCGGCGGGTCCTGTCCGTGAGTGCGTGCGGTAGGACGAAGTCCACCAATCCGCCGGGGTCCGGGTCTGGCGTGAATCCGACCTCGACGTCCGGCCTCGACGCCCGGGCCGCGCGGTCGGGCGGCCCGGTGCGCCGGGCATCGGCTGCCGGGCCGGGCGGCTGTCCTGACGGGTTTCGGACAAGGTGATCCCGGGGGCGGAATTCTTGGAATCTCCACTGAATTCTCATCTCATCCGCCCATAGGGTGATTCTCGTTCCGCCCGCCGGGAACCCGGTCGGCGGGACGCTTCCTCGCACCCCGATCCGACTGGAGTGGTTCGACTATGAATGTCCGTCAGCTGTGGAAGCGTGCGGCGGCCGCGGTCGCCGGCAGGGGGATCGGTGCCGTCGCGGCGGCGTTCGCGCTGGTCGCGGCCGTCGTGCTGGGCGGCACGGTCGCCGGTGCGTCGACGGCGGAGGCCAAGGCCTCGTGGGGCGGGTGGTCGGGCCGGTGGGCCTGCTCCGGGCAGCCCGTCGACGCCGGGAACGTCATCACGGACCACGACAGCTCGGGTTGCGGCGGCTACGGCTCCTGGTACCAGCAGCCGGCGAAGGACGGGATCTGGACCTGTTCCGGCTCCCCGGTGGTGGCCGGCTACGTGATCACCGACCATGTGACGACCGGTTGCCGGGGCATGGGCGCGTGGCGCCACAGCCTGGTCCGGGACGGCATATGGACCTGCTCCGGCTCGCCCGTCGTGCCCGGCTACGTCATCACCAACCACCTGCGGGCCGGCTGCGGCGGCATCGGCTCCTGGCAGCACGGCCTCCCGCACGACGGGATCTGGACCTGTTCCGGCTCCCCGGTGGTGGCCGGCTACGTGATCACCGGCCACATGACGGCGGGCTGTGACGGCGCCGGCGCCTGGTACCACAACACCGCCCGCGCCGGCCTGTGGACCTGCCCCGGTTCGCCCGTCCCGGCGGGCTTCCGCGCCAGCAGCTACTCGGCGGCGGGCTGCAACGGCCTCGGCGCCTGGATGCTCGTCCGCGCCTGAGGTTCTGAACGCCTGAGGTACTGACGGCCTTGGGTTCTGAAAATCCAACGGCCCGTCCCTGTCCCCGCGTCCGCTTCCGGGCGCGGGGACCGGCCGTCGGCGGGGCCGTCAGGGCAGCGCGTCGTAGGACCAGTCCGGGTCGCGGCCGGTGAGCGCCAGCAGCCGGTTCTGGACGTCGGCGCCCGGTACGGCGGTGAGCGGCGGGTCGAACATGCCGGTGCCGGCCAGGTTGCGGTAGCCCCGGAACTCGTCGAGCGCGTACCGGGCGGCGCCCGGCGGGATCCGGCCGTCCTCGCCCAGTGCCCGGGCCAGGTCCCAGCCGTGCACGACGGTCTCGGCGGTCAGCTCGCGGGCGTACCCGCCGGCGTCGCGCACCCCGTACGGCAGGTGCACCAGCAGGTCCGGCGCGCCCTGCTGGTGGAGTGCGCGGACCGCGGTGTCGGCGGCCATCGTCCAGACGCCGACGGGGTTGCGGCCCAGCACGTCGCCGCCGAAACGGTGGCCGATCGCCTCCGGGGTGTAGCCGGCCACCGCCTGGCAGACCCAGAGGTGTTGCGCCGCGAGGTGGTTCACCAGCGTGCGGACGTCCCAGTCCCGGCACGGCGTGGGTGCGGTCCAGCCGTCTTCGGGAACGGCCTTCACCATGCGGGTCACCTCCGCCACGGCGGCGACGTAGCGTTCACGGACCTCGACGTGGAACCCGGGTGGATGCGGACATTCCATCGGAGGGCCTCCCTCCTGCCCTGCTTACTCTCAGTAAACCGCCACCGGGAGTGACCTGCCAGACGTGGGACCGCACCGCTGCCCCGGGTGTCCGGGCCGTTCCGCCGGGTGCCCGCCCCGCTGCCCCCGGTGCCCGGACGGCTCCTCCCCGTCAGCGCCCGGCCGGGGGCGACGGACCGGGGGCTCCGCTGTCGGAGCCTGATGGGAGCATGGGGCCGCCGGGCGGCGTCGCGCGGGGCAGCCGAGACAGGAGTCGACAGGTGGGGGATACCCGGCGGGGCGTCCGGAAGGCCAGGGCGGTCCTCGCCGCCGCCGACCGGCTGCGGCAGGCGGCCGACGCGGTCCTCGACGACCACCGCAACGCCGTCGACCAGGTGCGTCGCCCCTTCGTCGACCTGCGGAACCGGCTGGTCGGCGACGAGCTGGCGGCCATCCCGGTCGCCCGGCTCAACGACGTGACCGAGGGGCGGCTGAGGGTCGGCGCCCTGGAGGCCGCCGGACTGGCCAACGTGCGGCAGGTGGTCGAGGCCTCGGCCTACGCCCTGCGCCTGATCCCGGGCGTCGGGGCCCGGACGGCCGCTCAGACGGTCGCCGCCGCCGGGCAGATCGCCAGGGCCGTCGAGCAGTCGGTGGCCGTGCGGCTGGACGTCGACCGGCCGGACCCGCTGAGCACCGCGCTCGTCGTCGCGCTCCACCGGCTGGTGGCCGCCGGGCTCGACGCCCGGCGCGCCCGGGACCTCGCGGAGCGGGTCAGCGCCGAGACCGGGCCCCTGGTGGCCGCCGCGCGGCCGGCCCGGGGCAGGCTGCACGGGCTGCTCGCCGGGCGGCAGCGCAGGACCGAGGCGCACGAGGCGGTCGAGCGGCTCGACGTGCTGTCGGCGGCGTACGAGGAGCAGGCCGTCCTCGTGCTCTTCGCCCAGACGTCCGTCGACCTGCTGCGCCCGTCGGCCGGTGACGCCGAGGCGTGGACGGACTTCGAGCTCCGCTCGGCCGAGTACTACGGAGTCCTCGGCGGGATCGCCGAGGACGGCGCCGCCCCGCCCGCCGCCGCCGAGGGCTTCCTACCGGAGGGAATGTCCGAGCGGATCCGGGCCGAGCCGCTGGACGACACCCACTGCCGGGTTTCCCTGCGCGGCTACCAGGCGTTCGGGGCGCGGTTCGCGCTGGCACGGAAGCGGGTGATCATCGGGGACGAGATGGGTCTCGGGAAAACGGTGCAGGCGATCGCCGCGCTGGCCCACCTCCGGGCGCGCGGGAGCACGCACTTCCTGGTCGTCTGCCCGGCCGGCGTCCTGGTCAACTGGCTCAGGGAGGTCGAGGCGCGCAGCACGCTGCGGGCGTACCGGGTGCACGGCGCGGAACGGGAGGCGGCGTTCGCCGAGTGGCTGCGGCACGGCGGCGTGGCCGTCGTGACCTTCGACGGCCTGCGCCGGCTGGACGTCCCGCAGGAGGCCGCCGTCGCCATGGTCGTGGTCGACGAGGCCCACTACGTCAAGAACCACGACGCGCAGCGCTCCCGGGCGGTGGCCTCCTGGACGGACCGGGTCGAGCGGGTGCTGTTCCTGACCGGGACCCCGATGGAGAACCGGGTGGAGGAGTTCCGCAACCTGGTGGGCTACCTCCAGCCCGAGCTGCTGCGGGGGCTCGACGGCGGTACGGCCGCCGCCGGACCGGTGGCGTTCCGCAAGGCGGTGGCCCCGGCGTACCTGCGCCGCAACCAGCAGGACGTGCTCCCCGAACTGCCCGAGGCCGTCCACGTCGACGAGTGGGAGGAGTTCACGCCGGCCGACCTCGCCGCGTACCGGGCGGCCGTCGCCGCCGGGAACTTCCCGGCGATGCGCCGTGCCGCGTACGCGGATCCGGAGCGGTCGGCGAAGTTGAGGCGGCTGGTGGAGATCGTCCGGGAGGCGGCCGACGAGGGGCTGAAGGTCGTCGTCTTCTCGCAGTTCCGCGACGTGCTGGCGGCCGTGCGGGCGGCCCTGGGCCCGGGCGCCTTCGGGCCGATCGACGGCGCCCTGGGGGCCGCCCGGCGCCAGGAGGTGGTGGACGGGTTCGGCGCGGTGCCCGGTCACGCGGTCCTGCTGAGCCAGATCCAGGCCGGGGGCGTGGGCCTCAACATCCAGGCGGCCTCGGTGGTGATCCTGTGCGAGCCGCAGGTCAAGCCGACCGTGGAGGCCCAGGCGATAGCCAGGGCCCACCGGATGGGGCAGGTCCGGCGGGTGCGGGTGCACCGCCTGCTGGCCGCCGACAGCGTCGACCAGCGGATGCTGGACATCCTGCGGGCGAAGGACCGGCTGTTCGACGACTACGCGCGCCGCAGCGAGGTGGCGGAGTCGACCCCGGAGGCCGTCGACGTCTCGGACCAGTCGCTCGCGGCACTGATCGTCGAGGAGGAGCAGGCGCGCCTGGCCTCCGACCGGCCCGGCTGACGGCCCGCCGGTCCTGCGTCCTGAGTCCCGGTCCCGGTCCCGGTCCCGGTCCCGCGTCCTGGTCGTGGTCCCGCGTCCCGGCGCCGGTCCGCGGCGTGCGGTCGCGGATCCGGCCCACCCGTCGGACCGGTCGGAGGCGATCACCTAGGCTGGCGCGGTGACTGATGAGCAGGAGCGGGTGCAGCCGTCGGGAGTGTGGGCCACGGCGGTGGGGGTGGCCAGGGTGCGGGCGCTGGAGACCGAGCGGGCGGACGCGCTGTTCCGTGACCCGCTGGCCCGGGCCTTCGCCGCCGCCGGCGGACTGTGGCCCTCCTCGCCGCCACCCGCTGACGAGGCCGCGCGCCGCCGCAGACTCGCCGTGTCGTTCTCCGTCGTCATCAGGACGAAGTTCCTCGACGACCTCTTGCTACGGGCCGCCGCGTCCGGGGTCCGGCAGGTCGTGCTGCTCGGCGCCGGCATGGACAGCCGGGCCTTCCGGATGGACTGGCCCGAGGGCACCCGGCTGTTCGAGGTCGACACCGCCGAGCCCCTGGACTTCAAGGCCTCGGTGCTGCGCCAGGAGCGGGCCGTCGCACGCTGCGAGCGGATCACCGTCGCGGCTGACCTGCGCGAGGACTGGCCGGCCGCGCTGGCCGCCGCAGGGCACGACCCGGCCGAGCCGACCGTGTGGATCGCCGAAGGGCTGCTGATCTACCTGCCCGAGGAGGCGGTGGAACTGCTGCTGGCCCGGATCGGCGCGCAGTCGGCGGCAGGCAGCCGGATGGGGCTGACGCTGGGTTCGCGCGGCGTGATCGAGCGCTTCGGCGCGGACGCCGTGCCGGGATCGGCGGCGGCCATGTGGGTCTCGGAGATGCCCGACGACCCGGTGGACTGGCTGGCCGGGCACGGCTGGGAGGCCGACAGCCACACCCTGCGCGAACGCGCCGCCGCCTACGGCCGCCCGGTCACCACCCCTCCGCAGCGCGAGGAGCGCCCCGGCGGGCTGATCTCGGCGGTCCGCCGGTAGCGCGCCCCGCCGGTCCGCCGGCCGTCCGCTGTCGGCCTCGCTACCCGTTCGCGAGGGTGCGCAGGTAGGTGAGGACGGCGAGGACGCGGCGGTGTCCGGTGTCGGGGGTGGGCATGCCGAGCTTGGCGAAGATGCTGCCGATGTGCTTGTTCACGGAGCTCTCGGCGAGGAAGAGGAGGGCCGCGATGGTCGGGTTGTTGTGGCCCTCGGCCATCAGGGCGAGGACCTCGCGCTCGCGCGGGGTCAGTGCGGCGAGCGGGTCGTCGGCGGTGCGGCGGGCCATGAGGTGGGTGATGACCTCGGGGTCCATGGCGGTGCCGCCGTCGGCGACCCGCCGCAGGGCCTGGAGGAACTCGTCGGCGCGGCCGACCCGGTCCTTGAGGAGGTAGCCGACGCCGCTGGCGCTCTGGGCCAGCAGCTCGGTGGCGTAGGCGCGTTCGACGTACTGGGAGAGGATCAGGACGGGCAGCGAGGGCAGCCGGCGGCGCGCCTCGACGGCGGCCCGCAGGCCCTCGTCGCGGAAGCCGGGCGGCAGCCGGACGTCGACCACCGCGACGTCGGGGCGGTGGTCGAGCAGGGCGGGCAGCAGGGCGTCCCCGTGCTCGACGGTCGCGCACACCTCGTGGCCCTCGCTGGTCAGCAGCAGGACCAGGCCCTCGCGGAGCAGGGCGTTGTCCTCGGCGATCAGGATCCGCATGGGATGTCCACTTCCAGTACGGTCGGGCCCCCGGGCGGGCTGGACAGGTGGGTGGTCCCGTCGAAGGCGGCGACCCGCTGACGGAGGCCGGGCAGGCCGCTTCCGGCGCCCTCGGCGGCTCCGCCCCGGCCGTCGTCCTCGATCCGGACGGCGATCGCGTCGGCGGTGACCCGCAGCCGGACCAGGGCACTGCGGGCGCCGCTGTGCCGGGCGACGTTGGTGAGCGCCTCGGCGACCACGAAGTAGGCCGCGGCCTCGGCGGCGGCGGGTGCGCGGGGCGGCGGGCCCGGGGTGTCGTCGAGGTCGGTGCGGGTGGGCACGGCGCAGTGGGCGGCGAGCGAGCGGACGGCCTCGGCGAGGCCCCGGTCGGCGAGTACGGGAGGGTGGATGCCGCGGACGAGCGAACGCAGCGACTCCAGGGCCTGCTCGGCGACGAGTTGGGTGCTGTCCAGCAACTCCGCGACCTGGTCGGGGCGATGGGCGAGCGCCCGCCGGATCACGCCGAGCCGGAGCGAGACGGCCACCAGGTCGGCCTGCGCGCCGTCGTGCAGGTCCCGTTCTATGCGCCGCAGTTCGGCGGCATGCGCGTCCAGCGCCGCGGACCGGCTCACCGTCAGCTCGTGGACGCGCCGCGCGAGCGAGGCGCGGCGGCGGGCGACCAGCAGCGGGCGGGACGCCCGGGCGTGCAGGTCGGCGAGCCGCGGCAGGGCGGCCAGCGCGACGGCGGCGTAGCCGAGGCCACCGGCCGCGGCCGTGCCGGCCACCGCCCAGGAGTCGACGTCCAGGAGGATGATCGAGTCCCGTTCGGCCGGCAGCAGCCGCCACCACACCGGCGCCGTCAGCCAGTTGAAGGCGTGGCTGCACAGGGTGAGGGCGGCGGCGCACAGGACGGTACCGGCGGTGCCGTGGGCGAGGAGCCAGAGCAGGTCCTTGCGGACGGCGGGGTCGCGCGGGGACGGCCGGTCGCCGGGACGGTTCCGGTCGCCGGGACGGCTCGGGTCGCGATACGGCGTGCGCACCCCGGCGCCCAGCCGGCGGCCGACCAGCCTGCGGTGGAACTCGGCGTAGCGGCGCAGCAGTCGCAGCGCGGGGCACAGCAGCGGGAGGCCCGCTCCCACCAGGCAGAGGGCGAGGACGGCGGCCAGGAGGGACAGTGCGACCAGTGCACCCAGGCCCGTACCGAGGCAGAGCAGCAGGTAGCCGGCGGCGGAGGGGAAACGGCGGACCGTGGAGCGGGCGGCCGCGGCGGCGGAGGCGGCTGCCCGTACGGGAATTCCGGGCGCCCACACGATCGTTCAGTGCCTCCGGGCCTCCGAGTCGACTTTTCGGTCACCCTAGCACCGGCTCCGGCGCCGAACCTGGCTGCGGCCCTTTCCCCGGGCGTCCGGCGACCCCACAATGGGGCGGGCAGATCATGAAGGTGGGGGACGCGCGGTGGAGTGGCTGCTGGGGATCGGCGGAGCGCTGTTGCTCGGCGTGGTGACCAACCTGGTGTACGACTTCGCCAAGTACGGCGGCTCGCGCCTCGGTTCACGGGTGCCGGCGCCGCACGTCCGGCGGACCAGCCTGACGGCGGCGGCGCGGGCGCACGACGTGCGGGCGGACGGACTGGCGCCGCTGGTGACCTGGTCGGCGGCCCGGCCGCTGAAACCCGGCACGCTGGTCACGGGGTACCGGGGGCGGGTCGTCCGGCCGCACGTGCTCGACGGGGCGGGGTGGGCCGACGAGGTGGCGCGTCAGCGGGCGGCGGGAGCGGCGGGCCGAACGGCGTATGTCTCGCGGCTGACGGTCGATCACGGCGAGCACGGCGCCGCCCGGGTGTGCGAGGTGGACATCGCCGAGAGCGACTACGCGGAGTGCATGGCCACCACCCGGCTGGGCCGGGAGGAACCGGCGGCGACCCGGCTGCTGCGCGAGGCGCTGGACGAGGGCCTGACGAGCTTCGTGGCCGTCGCGCCGCCCACGATGATGAGCGCCTGCGTCGCGGTGCGGGACCGCGCCGGCCGACTGCTGCTGCTCCGCCGCTCACTGGCGGTCACGACGTTTCCGGCGCAGTGGACGGTCGGGATCAACGAGACGATGAAGTACCGCGACGAGCCGGGCGCCGCGGAGGACTTCTACGCGCTGGTCCACCGGGCGCTGGAGGAGGAGCTGGGGCTGCTGCCGGCCGATGTCGGGCCGACGGTGATCACCTGGCTCGGCTGGAGCGAGCCGGCCTCCTGCTACACGCTGGTCGCCACCGTCCGGTCGCGGCTCGACGCGGCGGAGATCGACCGCCGCCGGGAGGCCTGCCACAGCACCTTCGAGCACGACATGGCGGTCTGGGTGCCGTTCACCCGCCGCTCGGTGTCCGAGCTGATCGAGGGCGGCACCTGCCCGGACGGCTCGCGGCGCTGGTCGTACCTGGCGCTGGTGGCCTGGGAGGCCTGGCGGGCGGCCCAGCAGGAACGGGCGTAGGCCGCCGGGTGAGGTTGCGTCATGAGCAGGTCTCATGACCGAGCCTCATGAGCGGGTCTCATAACCGAGCCTCATGAGCAGGTCTCATGAGCGCGGCCCATGAGGTTCTCTCATGAGGACAGCCGGATGAGTGCGCTTCATGGGCCGCGTCATGAGGTTGTCTCATGGGCCGCGTCATGAGTCCGTCTCATGAGTTGCGGTCATGAGGCGCGCTCATGACCGCAGCTCATGAGGGTCTCTCATGACCACCGCCCCGCCACCCTGCATGAGTCCTCCTCATCACGTCGCCGTCAGCGGACGGCGGCCTGCCAGTCCGCGGGGCCGCCGGCCGGGAGGTGGCCGGGCAGGCCGGAGGTCCAGCGTTTGCTGCCGTCCGGCAGGACGGCGAGTGCCTCGATGCCGGGTTGCCGGGCGGCCCAGGTGAGGGCGCGGTCGGGGCCCATGGCGAAGGCGGCGGTCGTCCAGGCGTCGGTGCGGGCGATGCCGGTGCCCGGAGCGCCGACCAGGGTGAGGGAGGCCAGTGCGGTGGCTGGGCGCCCGGTGTACGGGTCGAGGATGTGGGCGCCGCGCTCGGCGGTGCCGGAGGTGGCCACGGCGAGGTCGCGGCCGGCCAGGACGGCGGCGAGCAGGCCGGGCCGGCGGGGGTCGGCGACACCGATCCGCCACGGTCCGCCGCTCGTCTGGACGTCCCCGCCGCCGCTGACGCAGTACTGCCGGGCGCCCGAGGACCGCAGCAGATCAGCCGACTCCTCGACCGCCCATCCCTTGACCCAGCCGCTGGGGTCGAGCCGGCCGCCGGGCCGTTCGGTGAACCAGCCGTCGGTCTCGGCGGCCACCTCCCGGCAGGCGGCCAGGACGACGGGGACGTCCGGGTCGCAGCCGTCCGGGGTGAGTTCGCCCCGGCCGAGGCGGCTGATGTCGCTGTCCGGCCGGTAGGTCGAGAAGACCGCGTCGATCCGGTGCAGCCGTCGGACGATCCGGTCGAGGGCGGCGGCGGTGCGCGGGCCCGGGTCGCGGACGGTGATCGAGAAGACGGTGCCCATCACGGGTTCGGCGTGGCGGAGCACGGCCGACTCAGCCCTTGGCCCGGTCGAGTGCGCTCTGCAGGGAGCGGACGTACCCGTCGCTGGTGTAGGTCGCGCCGCTGACCACGTCGATCCCGGCGCTCTGCGCGGAGATCGCCTCCTGGTTGAGGACGGGCAGCGCGGAGGTGTTGATCTCGCGGTCGCGCCGTTCGGAGGAGGGGTACTTGACCACGTCGACGGCGGTGATCCGCTTGCCGGAGAGCGTGACCTCCACCTGGACCGGGCCGTACCGGGTGTTGACGGTGTCGCCGCTGACCTTCCGGGTGGCCCCGGACGGTGCGGTCGTGGCGGCCGCTGACGGTGGGGAACCGGCCGGGCTGCTGGCGCCGCCGGCGGCGCCGCTGTCGGAACTCGCGGCGCTGCCCGAGCCCGAGCCGATCACCGGGGCGGGCCCGGCCGCTTCGTGCGGTTTCAGGGAGAGCAGCAGCACCACCCCGGCGGCGGTGGCGGCACTGGTGACGACGGCTCGGCGCATGGAATCGACACTCCTCGGGGCTCGGGGCTCGGGGTCCGGACTGGTTCAGAAGGTGAAGCTCTCGTGGTGGATGCGCCCGGGCCGCACCCCCGCCGCCCGCAGCGCGCGGACGGCCTCCCCGGTCAGCGGTTCCGGGCCGCACAGGTAGACCTCGTGCTCGGCGAGGTCCGGGACGAGCCGGGCGAGCGCGGCGCCGAGGTCGCCGACCTGCTCCCGCGAGCCGAGCAGCTCGTGGACGGCCGCGCCGCGCCGCCGCCCGATGTCGGCGAGTTCCGCCCGGAACAGCACGTCCTCCGGCCGCCGGGCCCGCTGGACCAGCGTCAGCTCACCCGGCAGCGTCTCGAACAGGGCGCGCAGCGGGGTGATCCCGACGCCCGCCCCGAGCAGCAGCACCCGGTGCCGGCGCAGGACCCGTCCGGTGAACGCGCCGTACGGCCCCTCGGCGCGCACCTTGGTCCCCGGGCGCAGCGCGGCGACGGCGGCGCTGTGCCCGCCGAGGTCCTTGACGGTGAAGCGCAGGAACCGGGGGTGTGGTGGTGCGGACAGCGAGTACGGGTTGGCGGCCCAGCGCAGCCCGGGCGCCTGGAACTGGAGCCGGAAGAACTGGCCCGGTTCGGCACGCAGCTCGTCCAGCCGCTGCCCGGTGAGGAACAGCGACACCACTCCGGGCCCCTCCGGTCGTACCTCCGCCACTCGCAGCCCGTGCCGCCGGTCGAGCAGCCACGGCCGGGCCAGCCGGTACCAGCCGATCAGTGCCGCCGTCCCGAAGTACAGCGCGTACCAGGCGGCCCGGCCGGGGCCGCCGCCGAGGTCGGCGCCGGTGGCGAGCTGGTGGGAGAAGGCGAGTGCCACGGCCAGGTACGTCGCCAGGTGCAGGTAGTACCAGGCCTCGTACGGGAGGCGGCGGCGCGCGGCCCGGGCGGAGACGGCGCCGGTGCCGAGCAGCAGCAGGGTGCCCAGGGTGGCCTTGATCATCTCGGGGTAGTGGAAGACGATCTCCACGCCCTCGCCGACCGGCCCGCGCCCGTCGGTCAGCGCGTAGCCCCAGACGACGGTCAGCACGTGCACCGAAACGGCGGCCACCAGCCAGCGCCCGCCGAACGCGTGACAGCGCGCCAGCCGGTCCGCGCCGACCCCGCGCTCCACCGGCGGCAGCCGGGCCATCAGCAGGAGCAGGACCGGCGCGGCGTACCCGGCGAGCAGTCCGGTGATCCGGCCGGCGCCGGTCAGCCACCCGGCCGCGCCGACGACCTCCGGGGTGCCCGTCCACCACACCGCGAGCACGCCCAGCGCACCCGCGGCGACCAGGCCGAGTGCGACGGCCGGGTCGAGCGCGAACGGCGGGCGCGGCGCCGCGCGGTGCCGTCGGCCGCCGGGTGCCGACGCGGTCCCGGTCGCGGCCCCGGTTCCGGGCCGGGGCTCGGACGCCCGGGATCCGGGCCGCGGCTTCCGTGCGGCGGCAGTGCTCATCGGAACCTCCTCAGCGCCCGGCGGCTGGTGCCGCCGAGGCCGCCCACGATCGCACCGCAAGCTCTGAGCCGCCTCTGAGCGGGATCGCCGGCCGTGCCCGCGTTCGGCCACATCACCGCAGGTCAAGAGAGATATGACGGTCTACGAACGGTTCGCCGGGGTCTCAGGGGTTTCTCATCGCGGCGGTACAGAATGAACGCCGCGCGGCACGAGCCCGAGGGACCCGAGGGAGCAGCATGGACGACACCGCCGACCGCCCGGAGTGGCGGGTCCTGGTGGTCGACGACGAACCGGACCTGGTCGACGTGGTCTGCGGCGCCGTCCGCTACGAGGGCTGGCAGGCGCGCGGCGCCGTCACCGGCCTGGCCGCCGTGGAGCTCGCCGCGGCCTGGCGCCCGCACGCCGTGGTGCTCGACGTGATGCTGCCCGACCTCGACGGCCTGGAGGTGCTGCGGCGCGTCCACGCCGGGCAGCCCGAGGTGCGGGTGCTGTTCCTCACCGCCCGGGACGCCGTCGAGGAGCGGATCGCCGGCATCGCGGCGGGCGGCGACGACTACGTGACCAAGCCGTTCAGCCTGGCCGAGGTGGTGGTCCGGCTGCGCGGACTGCTGCGCCGGGCCGCCCCGCCCGCCGGATCCCGGCAGCCGCCCCCGCACGCGCTGGTGCTCGGCGACCTGGTCCTGGACGACCGGGCCCGCGAGGTGACCCGGGGCGGCGAGACCGTCGAGCTCAGCCCGACCGAGTACGCGCTGCTCGCCCACCTGATGCGCCACCCCCGCCAGGTGCTCAGCAAGGCGCAGATCCTGGACGCGGTGTGGTCGTACGACTTCGGCGGGCAGGCGCACATCGTCGAGCTGTACATCAGCTACCTGCGGAAGAAGGTGGACGCGGGCCGGAGCCCGATGATCCACACGGTGCGCGGCGCGGGCTACCTGATCAAGGCCGCGACGTGAGGCCTCGGTCCCCGGACGGCAAGCCGGGCTCCGGGGACGGGGGACCCCGGACGGGCGGCACGCGGCCACTGCCCCGCGCCCTGCGCACCCTGCGTACCCGCGCCGCGCGCCTGGCGCCCCGCACCCTGCGGGCCCGACTGATCGCCGGCCTCCTGGTGCTGCTCGTCGTCACCTGCGCCGCCGTCGGCTTCGCGACCGCCGCCGCGCTGCGCCACTTCCTGGTCGACCGGCTGGACCAGCAGCTCGCCGAGTCCGGCGGCCGCTACGCCGCGAGCCTGGAGCACACCGGCCAGGGCACTGGCCCCGACACCCGCGCGCAGACCCCGGGCACCCTCGGCGTCCGGCTGCTCGGCGGCCGGGTCACCGCCGCCGGCGTGGTCGACGGCGACGCCGACGACACGAGCGCCCCCGACGACGAGGATGACCGGATCACCTTCACCCCCGCCCAGCAGCGGGCCCTCGCCGCCCTGCCGGTCGGCGGCCCGGCCCGCAGCCTCGACCTCGGCGCGGCCCAGGGCCGCTACCGGGTCCGCGCGGTCGCCGGCCGGGACGGTGACGTGCTGGTCAGCGGTCTCCCGCTGCGTTCGGCGGAGGACACCGTCCGGCGGCTGGAGACCCTGGAGCTGACGGTCTTCGCGATCGCGGTCGCCGCGGCCGGCACGGCCGGGGCGCTCTGGGTCGGCTGGTCGCTGCGCCCGCTGCGACGGGTGGTGGGCACGGCCGAGCGGGTCAGCGCGATGCCGCTCGCCAGCGGCGAGGTCCTGCTGGCCGAACGGGTGCCGGACGACGATCCGCGCACCGAGGTCGGCCGGGTCGGCGCGGCGCTCAACCGGATGCTCGGCCACGTGGGCGACGCCCTGGCCCGCCGCCACACGGTGGAGGAGCGGCTGCGCGCCTTCGCCGCCGACGCCAGCCACGAGCTGCGCACCCCGGTCGCGGCCGTCCGCGGCCACGCCGAACTGGCGCTGCGCCACCCCGGTGCGGTCCCGCCGCCCGTCCGGCACTCGCTGGAGCGGATCGACGCGGAGGCGGTGCGGATGGGGACGATCGTCGAGGACCTGCTGCTGCTCGCCCGCCTGGACGCGGGCCGGCCGCTGGCCGTCGAGGAGGTGGATCTGACCCGGATCGCCCTCGACGCCGTGGCCGACGCCCGCGCCACCGGGCCGGACCACCGCTGGCGCCTGGCCCTCCCCGAGGATCCGGTCCTGGTGCGCGGCGACGAGCACCGGCTGAGCCAGGTGGTGGCCAACCTGCTGGCCAACGCCCGGACCCATACCCCGCCCGGCACCGGGGTCGAGCTGCGGATCGCCCGTGAACGGGACAACGGGCAGGTCGAGTTGAGCGTCACGGACGAGGGGCCGGGGATCCCGCCGGAGCTGCTCGACCGGGTCTTCGAACGCTTCGTCCGGGGCGACCGGGCCCGCTCGCGGGCCACCGGCTCGACCGGGCTCGGGCTGGCGATCGTGCGGGCCGTCGTGCGGGCGCACGGCGGCACGGTCGACGCGGCCGCCCGGCCCGGCCGCACCGTGTTCACCGTACGGCTGCCGTGACACCGCCTTGGGGGTCGGCAGGGGCGGCCGGGGGCGTGGCCGCGGTGCGGAAGCGCTGCCGGTAGTCGGTCGGCGTGGTGCCGAGGCGGCGGCGGAAGGCGCGCACCAGCGTGTCGGTGGTGCCGAACCCGCAGGCGGCGGCGATGCGTTCGAGCGTGGCGTCACCGGATTCCAGCCGGTGGCGCGCGAGTTCGACCCGGGCCGACTCCACGTAGGCGCTCGGGGTGGTGCCCAGCTCGGTCTTGAAGATCCTGGTCAACTGCCGTTCGCTGACGTGGGCGTGGGCGGCGAGGTCGGGGACGGTGAGCCGCCCGGAGAGGTTGCGCAGGATGTGGTGGCGCAGCTCCTCGATCCGCCGGGTGGTCGAGACGGGCTCCAGCGGGACGCTGAACTGGCTCTGGCCGCTGGGGCGTTTGAGGTACATCACGAGCTGGCGGGCGACCCGCAGGGCCAGCTCCTCGCCGAAGTCCTCGGCGACCAGGGCGAGCGAGAGGTCCAGGCAGGCGCTGATGCCCGCGCCGGTCCAGACCTCGCCCTCGCGGATGAAGATCGGATCGGGGTCGACCTCGACCTCCGGGTGGTCGGCGGCGAGCTGGCCCGCGGTGGACCAGTGCGTGGTGGCGCGGCGGCCGTCCAGCAGCCCGGCGGCGGCCAGCAGGTGCGCGCCGACGCAGACGCTCGCCACCCGGCGCGAGCGCGCGGCCAGCAGGCGGACCCGCTCGACCACCTCCGGGGCGGCCAGCGCGCGGACCCGGCGCAGCTCGTCCACCTCGACCGAGCCGGGCACCAGCAGGGTGTCGATGCCGCTCTCGGCCGCCTGGTCGAAGGTGAGGTCGGGCAGGATCCGCACGCCCGCCGCGGTGGTGACCGGCGCCGTGGTCTCGGCGGCGAGCACGACCCGGTAGCCGGTCGCGTCGTCGGTCTCCCGCCGGACCAGCGAGAACACCTCCGGCGGTCCGGTCACGTCGAGCAGGTCGACGCCCTCGAACAGGACGATGACGATCAGCCGCTGCACGGCCTCGGTCTCCACGGGTGCCTCCTCGCTCCGCCGGTCCTCCGACTCGCCGACTCGCCGCTTCGTCGAGTCCTCGATGTCGGAATCTGCATGTTAGACGGCATTGCCGCCATGGGAGGACCGCCCGTAGCGTCTCAGGAGGCAGGGCGCACCCCGCGTGACCTGCGAAACCCCCCCTCCTCCGGCCCCCCGGAACCGAAAGGTGGCACCACCATGCCCACGACGACCCTGCGCACCCTCAATGGACTCGACGAGCGGCCCGCCGCGCTCGGTGACGCGACCCTGGTCCTGATCGACTACCAGAACACCTATGTGCGCGGCGTGATGGAACTGGAGGGCTGGCAGCAGGCACTGGACGCCGCCGCCGACCTGCTCGCCCGGGCGCGCGCGGCCGGCGCCACCGTCATCCATGTGGTCAACGACGGCGGCGAGGGCACCCCGTACGACATCCGGGCCGAGATCGGGCGGATCCACCCGAGCGTGGCCCCGGCCGAGGGCGAGCGGGTGGTCGTCAAGCAGGCCCCGGACGCTTTCGTCGGCACCGACCTGGGCGAACTGGTCGACGCGGCCGGGCACCGGGACCTCGTCCTCGCCGGGTTCATGACCCATATGTGCGTCGCCTTCACCACGGCCGGCGCCTTCCTGCGCGGCAACCGCCCGACCGTCGTGGCCGCCGCCTGCGCGACCCGGCCGCTGGCGTCGGCGGCCACCGAACTGACCGCCGAGCAGATCCACCGCAGTGCGCTGGCGACGGTCGGGGACCTCTACGGCGTGGTCGTGGAGTCCCCGGCGGACCTGGGCTGAGGCGCCGCCCGGCGCCCGCTTTACGGTCGCCCCGCCCCCGTCCGCCACCGAACGGCCCGCGCCTCGTTGGACCGGACGGTGTACGGCGGCGTACAGCGGCGGTCGACCGGAGGACGGGGCAGCGACATGGCGGAGAACGGGACGGCGGACGACGGTCCACCGGAACTGCGGGAGTCGTACCGGGCCTGCGCGGCCGAGGTGGGGCGTTCCCTGCCGCCGATGCGGGCGGCCGCCGAGGTGCTGCCGAGCGGTCTGCGGCCGTACCTCCACGCGGTCAGCGCCTTCGGCTGCGGCTCCGACCGGGTCGCCGACGAGGGCGACCGGGCGGGGCGCGGGCGCCGCTTCGCCCGCTGGCGGACCGAGACCCTGGCGGAGCTGGCCGCCGGCCGCAGCGCGCACCCGCTGCGCCGGGCGTTCGTCGACACGGTGCTGCGCTGGGACCTGGACCGGTCGCTGATCGAGGAGTTCCTCACGGCGATGCAGGAGGACAGCGGGTCCGCGCCCGTCATCGAGACCTTCGCGGACCAGCGGCGCCACATCCGCCGCATCGCGGGGACGATGACCGAGCTGTGGGCCCCGCTGCTCGGCGCGTCGGGTGCCGGGGCGGCCGACGCGCTCTCCGCCCTGGGGGAGGCCTGTCAACTGGCGGACCACATGCAGGACTTGCCCGCCGACCTGGCGGAGGGCCGCTGCTACCTGCCGCGTGCCGAGCTGCGGCGCCTGGGCCTGGGCCTCGCCGACCTGGCCGACCACGCCGACCACACCGATCCGGCGGAGCGGCCCGAGCAGCCCGCGCGGTCCGCCGACCCGGCCGGGCCTACGGGCCTCGCGGACCGGCGGACGGCGGCCCGGGAGGAGCTGATGGAGGCCCAACGGGCGCACTGGCACGCCCTGTTGGAGCAGGCGACGCCGGCCACCTGGCTGGCCGCCCCGGCGTGCCGGCCGTTCCTGCACACCCTCCTCCTGGGCGCCCAACTCCAGTACGACGAGCTGGCGCTGCTGGGCTCCCGCGTGCTGACCGAGGGCCTGGCGCCACTGACCACCGACGGCGCCCTGCCACACCGCCGCACCCGGACGAGCGAGCCCCGCACCGCCGAGTCCCGCGCCGCCGGGCCGCGCGTCCCCGGGCCCCGCGCCGCCGGGCCGCGTGCCCCCGGAGTCGACCGCCTGCCCGCCCACGTCGCCGTCATCATGGACGGCAACCGCCGCTGGGCCGAGGCCCGGCGGCTGCCCGCCGAACAGGGGCACCAGGCCGGTCAGCGGGCCGCGCTGCGCCTGGTCAACGCGGCGCTGCGACTGGGCGTGCGGCACCTGAGCATCTACGCCTTCTCCACCGAGAACTGGGACCGCCCGCCCGAGGAACTGACCGCGCTCTTCGACTCCCTGGCCGACGGCATCGCCCGGAGCACCGAGGGGCTGCACGCGCTCGGCGTCCGGATCCGCTGGTGCGGCCGGCGCGACCGGATCGACGAGTCGCTCGCCTCCTCGATCGCGCTGGTGGAGAGCCTCACCTCGAACAACGCGGTCCTGACCCTGACGGTCTGCGCGGACTACGGCGGACGGGAGGAACTGGCAGCGGCCGCCCGCGCGTTGGCCGCCGAGGCGGTGGCCGGCACGATCCACCCGGGGGCCATCGGCCCGGCCGACCTCGCCCGGCACCTGTACGTCCCCGACCTGCCGGACGTCGACCTGCTGATCCGCACCTCCGGAGAGCAGCGGATCAGCAACTTCCTGCCCTGGCACCTCGCCTACGCGGAACTGCTCTTCGACCCGACGCCCTGGCCGGACTACGACCTCGCCCGGCTGCGCGAAGCCGTCCGGGCCTACGCGGCCCGCGAACGCCGCTTCGGCGGCAGCCTGCCCGCCCAGGCCGGGCCCCTCCGGGCCGACGGGGCCGACGGTGCCGACCGGGCCCGGGTGCCGCCCGCCGCCCCGGTCGCCCCTGCGGCTCCTGCGGCTTCTTCCGCCCCCGTTACTCCCGGGCCGGCGGGGGAGGGGTGTACAGCCCCTCGGCCGTGACGTACGCCAGCACCGTGTCCACGGTGACCGGGTGCGGGCCGAAGCTGGTGGTCAGCGTGTCCAGCACCTCCTGGGTGGCGCGCAGCGGCACCTGGCTGACCCGGACCCGCACCGGCTGCCCCGGCGGCGCCGGCTCCGCCGTCAGGGTCCCCTCCTCCAGCCCGCAGCGGAACACCGAGCGGTGCCCCATGTCCGCCCCGCCGACCTCGCACCGGCCGGAGGCCACGCCGTCCGTGAGCGCGCCGGCCACGTTCACGATCCGGAAGGTGCCCTCGGAGGTCCGGAGGGTGACCCCGCCGTCCAGCGACCCGTCGCCGTGCGCCTTGGCCGGGTCGGCGGTCGACGGGTCGCCCTGGGCCGTGCGCACCGGGAGGCGGACCGCCGCGCCCCGCTCGTCGTGGACCATCCGGGCGGGGGCGATCTCCTCCACCACCGCCTGGTAGCGGTCGAGTTGGGCCTGCGCCGCCGGGGTCCAGCGGACCTCCACCCAGCCCTCGGAGAGCGAGCCCAGTCGTGCGGCCCGTGCGGCCCGTGCGGCGCGCCCGGTGGGGCCGTCCTGCCCGGCCGGGGCGGCTCCGGCCGCCGTGCCGGTGAGCTGTCCCAGCAGCGGGGCGGCCAGCGCCGCGCCCAGCACCGTACGTCGAGTCGTGCTCATCGTCCCGTTCCCGTCCTTTTCCGGCCGCCGATACGGCCCCGGGACGGATCATCCGTTCACCGACGAACCCTGTCGCCGGTCCGGACGCCGAAACCACCCCCACGGGGGGAGCGGGGAGCGGATCCGGGTGGCTCGCCCCGGGCCGTGCTCCCCGGGGCGCGGACCGCCGTCCGAGGATTCGGTTCCCGCCGAACGGTCTTGCGGCGGTGCCGGGCGTCAGGGGTTGGTCGGCAGGGCCGGGGTGCGGCGGGGCTGGCGGGGGAGCGGGAGGGTGAGGGCTTCCGGTGAGGCGGGGGGCAGGGCCAGCGCGGAGGCGGTCTCGGCGGGGAGGGGGTGGAGGCCGAGCAGGGCGGTGGTCAGGCGGGTGGTGGCGCGGTGCCAGTCCGGGACGCGTTGCAGCATGGCGTGGCCGCTGCCGGTGACGGTGTAGCCGCAGACGCGGGCGCCGGCGGCGCGGCTGCGGGCGGCGAAGGCGCGGGTGTCGGCGGGCGCGGTGACGGTGTCGCGGTCGCCGTGCAGCAGGAGGACGTCACGGCCGGCGAGCTGTTCGCAGGGGTCCTCGGCCGGGCACCAGGGGGCGAGGGCGACCAGGCCGGTGACGGTGGGGTGCCCGCCGGCCCGGAGCGCGGCGCGGCCGCCCATCGAGTGGCCGATGAGGACGGTGGGGACCGGGCCGAGGTCGGCGGTGAGTTCGTCGAGGGCGGTGAGCGCGTCCCGGGCGGCGTCGGCGCGCGGGCCGTTCCAGCCGCGGTGGCGGTAGCGGACGGTGCCGACGGCTACGCCGGCGTCCGCGGTGGCCTTGGTCAGCGCGCGCAGGAAGCCGCGCATCCGCAGCAGGGGGAGGTTGAGCCGGCCGGGCCGGGCGAGGTTGTCCTCCTCGCCGCCGTGCAGCACCAGGACGGCGGCCGTCGCCCGGTCCGGGCGGGTCCGCCAGTGCAGCGCCGGGTGCCCCACCGCGCTGTCCGCCGCCGTACCGCTCACTGCCGCACCGTCCCGTCCGTCGAGCCCCCGCCGAGAGTCCTCAGGACCGCCACTGTACGCGTGCGGACGGCCGGACCGTTCACCCGAGGGAACCATCCCGGACACCGGGCGCGCGCGGTCCGGGCGGGGGCCTGCTATCCACAGAGGGTGGGGGGCCGCCCGCGCCCGCTCGTGGCGCCGTGTCATCGAGTGGAGGACTCCGTGGCTCAGCAGCTCGCACTGTCGGTCGACTTCGGGTCTGGCTTCACCCAGGCCTGGTCCAAGATCGCGAAGGTCATTCCGCAGTTCATCGCCTTCCTGGCGATCCTGGTCATCGGCTGGTTCGTGGCCAAGGCCATCGCCAAGGTGCTCGACCGGGTGCTGCGCCGGGTCGGTTCGGAACGGGTCGCGGAGCGCTCCGGTCTGGCCGCCCGGCTGAGCGGCTCGAAGTACGACATGACCGGGATCGTCTGCAAGGTCGTCTACTACATCATCCTGCTGATGGCGCTGCAGCTGGCGTTCGGCGTCTTCGGCCCGAACCCGATCAGCGTGATGATCCACAGCATCGTCGCCTGGCTGCCCAGGGCGATCGTCGCCGTCGTCATCGTGGTCGTCGCGATGGCCATCGCCAACGGTGTGCGCGACATCGTGGGCAGCTCGCTCTCCGGCGCCTCGTACGGCCGGACCGTCTCCACGCTGGTGTGGGGCTTCATCGTGGCGCTCGGTGTGATCGCCGCGCTGGGCCAGGCCGGGATCGCCACCGCGATCACCGGGCCGGTGCTGATCGCGGCGCTCGCCACCGTGGCCGGTGTGCTGGTGGTCGGTGTCGGCGGCGGTCTGATCATCCCGATGCGCCAGCGCTGGGAGCGGTGGCTGGACAGCGCGGAGCAGGAGACCGCCCGACTGCGCGGCAACGCGTACCAGGCCGGCCGCTCGGACGCGCTGTCCAACCAGCCGGTCCGGCCGACGACCCAGACCGGCCCGGGCGCTCCGCCGGCTCCGGGGATCGACCCCGGTGAGACCAGGTGACGCGGGCCGGCGGTCACCGGCGGCGGTGACGGGGAGGAGCGGTCAGACCCCCAGCAGGCCCTGGTCGCGCACCAGCCAGCAGATGGCGGTGAGCCGGAGCACGGCGTAGTCGTAGCCGACCGGTTCGCGCCAGCCGATCTCGGTGAGCGCGTCCAGGAAGCCCAGCGCGTAGTCCGACAGTTCCTCACGGTCCAGGGGCCGGGGCGCGAGCTCCGGCCCCTGCGCGTACAGCAGTTCGCGCAGCATCGCCGCGTGCTGGTCGACCGCCGCGACGAAGCCGGGCTCGAAGGCGAATTCGGCCAGCCGCGGCGTGAAGGCCGCGACGATGCCGGGCAGCGGGCAGCCGGCCGGCTCGTCGGGGGAGTGCCGGAACGATTCGTCGGGGGTCGCGAACATCCGTCCACCGTAGGCGAGCCCGGGGGCGGGAACGGGCGGCTGTGACGGTTCCGTGCTGAGACCTTGGCCACCCGCGGCGGGTGCCCGGTACGTTCCGTGGTCCGGCCGGTTCCCTGCGTTCACGGGCGGGGCGGTCCGTACCAGAATGGCCCGCATGGATCTCCGCATCTTCACCGAACCGCAGCAGGGCGCGAGCTACGACACCCTCCTGAAGGTCGCCCGCACCGCCGAGGAGCTCGGGGCCTTCAGCGCCTTCTTCCGCTCCGACCACTACCTGAAGATGGGCGACGTCGACGGCCTGCCGGGGCCCACCGACGCCTGGATCACCCTGGCCGGCCTCGCC
This sequence comes from Kitasatospora sp. NPDC056446, assembly GCF_042796115.1. Lineage (NCBI taxonomy): Bacteria > Bacillati > Actinomycetota > Actinomycetes > Kitasatosporales > Streptomycetaceae > Kitasatospora > Kitasatospora sp. NPDC056446. Next base: position 23,432 of record NZ_JBHTRF010000051.1, read on the forward strand.
CGCGACACCCGCACCATCCGCCTCGGGACCCTGATGACCGCCGCCACCTTCCGGCTGCCGGGCGTCACCGCGATCCAGGTCGCCCAGGTCGACGCGATGAGCGGCGGCCGGGTCGAGTTCGGCCTCGGCGCCGGCTGGTACGAGGCCGAGCACACCGCCTACGGCATCCCCTTCCCCAAGGAGAAGTTCGGGCGGCTGGAGGAGCAGCTGGCGATCATCACCGGGCTGTGGAACACCAAGCTCGGCGACACCTTCGACTTCGCCGGGGAGTACTACACCCTGACCGACTCGCCCGCGCTGCCCAAGCCCGCCCAGGAGCGCATCCCGGTGCTGGTCGGCGGCCTCGGCCCGAAGCGGACCCCGGCCCTGGCCGCCCGCTTCGCCGACGAGTTCAACCTGCCGTTCGCCTCGGTGGACGACTCGGCCGCCCAGTTCGGCCGGGTCCGCGCCGCCGTCGAGCAGGCCGGGCGCTCGGCCGGTGACCTGGTCTACTCCAACGCCCTGGTCGCCTGTGTCGGCCGGGACGACGCCGAGGTGGCCCGCCGGGCCGCCGTCATCGGCCGAGACGTCGACGAGCTGAAGGCCAACGGCCTGGCCGGCACCCCGGACGAGGTGGCCGACAGGATCGGCCGGTTCGCGGCCGTCGGCAGCGAGCGGATCTACCTCCAGATCCTCGACCTGGACGACCTCGACCACCTGGAGCTGATCGCCTCCCGGATCGCCCCGCAGCTCGGCTGACGGTCGGAGCCGGCGGCCGCCTCCGACCGCGCCCGTGCCCGCCACGGGCCCGGGCCCGGTCGGGGCGGCCGCCCGTACCCGCTCCGACCTCCGCCCTTTACTCGCTCTTGGGAATGCGCCATGCTCCTGAGGAGGGAACGGCGGGGGGAGCACCGGTGAGCGGGACGAGAACGGCGCGGGCGGCGGAGCCGAGGGTGCCGCCGCCGCGCACCGCCGGGGAACGGGTCGTCCTGCCCCCGCCGCACGACCCGCCCGCCCTGCACGAGCTGCGCGGCCCCGGCCCGGCCGCCCTGCGCTACCCCGCCGGGGACCTGCTGGTCGTCACCGGCCTGCCCGGCAGCGGCAAGAGCACCCTGATGCGCCGCTGCGTCCGGGCCCCGCTGGTCGACTCCCAGCTGGTCCGCGAGGAGTACGCGGCCCGGCTGCCCGGCCGCCTCCCGTACGCCCTGTACCGCCCGGTCGCCCGGCTCGCGCACTACCGCAGGCTGCGCCGTGCCGTACTGGACGGCGGTCCGCTCGCGGTGCACGACTGCGGCACGCTGCCGTGGGTGTGGGCGTGGCTCGCCCGTGCCGCCGCCCGGCAGGGCCGCCGGGTGCACCTGCTGGTGCTCGACGTCGACCCGGCCGAGGCGCTGGCCGGGCAGGCGCGGCGCGGGCGCGGCGTCTCGCGCTACGCCTTCGCCCGGCACCGGGCCGGCGTGCTCCGGCTGCGCCGCCGGATCCTGGGGGACGGGCGGTTGCCGGCGGGCTGTGCGTCCGCCGTGGTACTCGACCGGGCCGCCGCGCGCGCCCTGCGGGAGATCGACTTCACGGCGTCGTAGTCTCGGCGAGTCCGCGCCGGGCACGTGCCGGGCACCACGCCGGGCGCCGCGCCGGCGGGCCCGGCCGGAGCAGGCCCGGGGCGCGGCCGAGACTCCCTCGACTCCCCCCGTCAGGAGCGCAGATGCGCCGTACTGCCCGGGTGCGCTCGCGTGCCCCCCGCCTGTTCCCCTGCGCCGTCGCGCTGGTGGCCGCCGCCGGTCTGAGCCAGTTCGCCGCGCCGGCCCGGCCCCATGCCGCCGCCGCCCCGACGACGGTGTGCGACGGCTCCGAGGCCGTCGCCTTCTCCGGTGCCGGTGCCGCCGCCCGGAAGCCGGCCGGCGGCCACGCCGGGGAGGACCCGAACGCCGTCAGCCCGGCCGAGGCCCAGGCTATGCAGGCCGACCTGGACGACCGGCTCGCCGGACTCGGCGCCGACCGCACCCGGACCGGCACCGCCGTCACCGTCCCGGTCTACTTCCACGTGATCCACTCCGGCGGCTCCGGGAACCTGGACCAGGGCGCCGTCGCCGCCCAGATCGACCACCTCAACGCCACCTACGGCGGCCAGGGCGCGGGCAGTGCCCCCACCCCGTTCCGCTTCGAACTGGCCGGCACCGACTGGACCGACAACGCCTCCTGGTACACCGGCATGACCCCCGGCTCGGCCGCCGAAAAGGCGATGAAGACGGCCCTGCGCAAGGGCGACCAGGGCACCCTCAACCTCTACACCGCGCGCCTCGGGCAGTCCCTGCTCGGCTGGTCGACCTTCCCGAACGCGTACACGTCGAACCCGGTCGACGACGGCGTGGTCGTGCTCGACGCCTCGCTGCCGGGCGGCACCGCCACCCACTACAACGAGGGCAACACCGCCACCCACGAGATCGGCCACTGGCTCGGCCTCTTCCATACCTTCCAGGGCGGCTGCGCCTCCCCGGGCGACTACGTGGACGACACCCCGCCCGAGCGCACCGCCGCCTACGGCTGCCCCGAGGGCCGCGACACCTGCCCCGGCCCCGGGCTCGACCCGATCCACAACTACATGGACTACAGCTACGACTCCTGCATGAGCCAGTTCACCGCGGGCCAGGCCCAGCGGATGGCGAACTCCTGGGCCGCCTACCGGAGTTGATGCCTTGAAGCGTCAGCAGGAGATGTCGAGGTAGAGCAGCGTCCGGCCGTCCCCGGCCCGGAACTCGTACGCGAGGAAGTCCTCGTCCAGGGCCGCCGACCAGGCGGCCGGGCGCTCCTCGGGGGTGAGCAGCACCGGGACGAACCAGTCCGGGTAGTCCTCGTGCCAGCGGCCCCAGGGCCCGAGCGTCATCTCGTCGGCCCGGGCCGCCAGCCGCTTGGCGAGCCGCCGCTCCAGCGGGCCCCGGGCCAGCCGCCAGTAGCGGCCCCCGGCGTCCAGGAAGCCGCCCGCCGACACCGGGAACTCGCGGGGCCCGGCCGCCGCCCCGCTCCTGCCGTCGGTGTCCGGGCCGGGCGGCAGGGCGGACAGGACCTCGGCGAAGCCGCCGGTGCGGCGGCGGGGCTTGCTCGGCATGGGGGCATCGTCCCAGTCCGGCGGGGCAGCCGCACTCGAATTGAATGCGCTACGCCCCTTCGGCGTGGCAAATACCGATCGTATGTCCGATTTGATCTATGTTCGGAGGGTCGGGACCCCGCAGCACCACCCGGCAGCAGCATCAAGCAGCACCGAGCAACAGCACCGAGCAACAGCACCGAGTAGTACCGAGCAGCACCACCCAGCAGGAGCAACCGAAGGAGCAAGCCATGAGTGCCAGTCCCCGGATCGTCGTCGGCGTGGACGGCTCGCCCGCCTCGGAGGAGGCACTGCGCTGGGCGGTCGACTACGCGAAGGCCGTCGGCGGGACCATCAACGCGATCGCCGCCTGGGAGTACCCGGCCTTCTACGGCTGGGCCGGGGCGGGCGTGCCGACCGTCGAGACCTTCAACCCCGAGGAACTCGCGGGCAAGACCCTCTCCGAGACGGTCGTCAAGGTCGTCGGCGACGACCCGGCCGTCCGGATCAGCGAGACGGTGGCCCCCGGCAGCGCCACCGTGGCCCTGCTGGAGGCGGCCAAGGGCGCGGCGCTGCTCGTCGTCGGCAGCCGGGGCCTCGGCGGGTTCTCCGGCGTGCTGCTCGGCTCGGTCAGCCGCCACCTCACCGAGCACGCGCCGTGCCCGGTGGTCGTGGTCCGCGAGCGCGGGGCCGCGGCCGAGTAGGCGGCGGGGGCCGGTGCGCCGCCGGGCCGCCGCGCGGACGAGAATGGAGGCATGCCAGAAGGTGACTCCGTCTACCGCGTCGCGGCCCGGCTGCACGAGGCCCTCGCCGGGCAGCAGCTGACCAGCGCCGACCTGCGGGTGCCCGCCCACGCCACCGCCGCCCTCGCCGGCCGCCGGGTGCTGGAGGTCGCCCCGCGCGGCAAGCACCTGCTCACCCGCCTCGAAGGCGGCCTCACCCTGCACACCCACCTGCGGATGGACGGCCGCTGGGAGGTCTACCGCCCCGGCGAGCAGTGGACCGGCGGCCCCGCCTGGCAGATCCGCGCCGTCCTCGGCACCGACCGGGGCACCGCCGTCGGCTACCGGCTGCCCGTCGTCGAACTGCTGCGCACCACCGACGAGCGGCGGATCGTCGGCCACCTCGGCCCGGACCTGCTCGGCCCGGACTGGGACCCGGTCGAGGCCGTCCGCCGACTCCTCGCCCGCCCGAACCGCCCCGTCGTCGAGGCCCTGCTCGACCAGCGCAACCTGGCCGGGATCGGCAACGTCTACGCCAACGAGCTGTGCTTCGTGGCCGGCGTGACGCCGTGGACCGAGGTCGGCGGACTGCCGCACCCCGACCGGCTGGTGGAGCGCGCCCGGCAGATGCTGGAGGCCAACAAGCTGCGCCCCGGCCACATCACCACCGGCGACACCCGGCCCGGCTACCAGCACTGGGTCTACGGCCGGGCCGGGCGGCCCTGCCCGCGCTGCGTCACCCCCGTGGCGACCGGGCGCCAGGGCGCGCCCCCGAGGGACCGGGCGGTGTTCTGGTGCCCGTACTGCCAGCGCGGGCCCGCCCCGGAGGCCGCCGCGCACCGCCCCGGCCCGGGCAGGCGCTGAGGCCGGTCGGCGGGCGACTGGCGACTGGCGACTGGCGGTGGGCCGGGCGGCGGGCGGCGGGCGGCGGGCCGGGCGGTGGGCGGCGGGCCGGGCGGTCAGTCGGGCTGGACCAGGGCCGGGTGGCGGGGGTCGTCCATCCGGACGGTCAGGTCGGCGGCCTCGGCGGGGACGGTCTCGGCGTCGTAGCGGGCGAAGGCCGGGAGCGTCCACTGCCGGTCGGCGGGGGTGCGGCGGGCCAGCGCGGCCGGGGTGAGGGAGAGGTGGACGGTCAGATCCAGGGGCAGCCAGCGGCCGAGCAGCAGCGGGCCGTCCAGCAGCAGGACCCCGCCCGGCGGGAGCCGGGTGTACGGGGCGCGGGTGGAGCGGTCGGTGACCGGGTCGCGCAGCGAGGGCAGGACCTCGCCGGTGCCGCCCGGCTCCAGCGGGTCGAGGACCTCGCGCAGCAGGGCGCCGTCGTCCAGCCAGAGGTCGTGGAAGGCGTCCGCGTCGTGGTGCCCGTACTCCAGCCGGATCGACGCCGGGCGCAGGAAGTCGGCCGCCGACACCCGGACCGTGGGCCGGCCGCGCAGCCGCAGCGGCTCCACCAGGGCGTCGGCGAGCGCCCCGGGCCGGGCGGCCTCGGCGCCGTCGACGGCCACCCGCAGCCGGCGCCCGTCGGCGTCGGGCAGGGCGGTGATCCGGTCGGCGAGCAGTTCGGCGAGGTTGGCGGGGGAGATCGGGCGTACCTGCATCGGGCCATCCTGCCGTGGGCGGGTGCGGTGGGGGCCGGACCGGGGCCCGGCCGGGGGTCAGTGCAGCGGGAGCGCGTGCAGGATGTCGTCGTGGCCCGCGTAGAGGCGGTCCGCGTCGGCGGCGAGGCTCCAGACGTCCCGGCCGGGGCCGGAGTCGCGGAAGGTCCAGCTCAGGGTGCCGGTCGCGGTGTCGATCGCGCTGACCCCGCCGATCGCCGTCCCGGGGACGAACAGCGTGGGCCCGGAGACCGCCGGATGGCTGCGGCGGTCCAACAGGTACGGGAGGCGGCAGGTCCACTGGACCGCGCCGGTGGCCGCGTCGTGGCCGGTGACGATGCCGTTGTCCCGCAGGAGGTAGACCCGCCCGCCGTCCGGGACCGGCGGCAGCGCCCGCCAGGACTCGCCGGCGGCGGGGGAGAACGTCCAGCCGGATTGGCCGTCGGGGCGAAGCGCGCGGACCCCGCCGTTGCCGTCGGGGACGTAGACGTTCGTGGTGCCGGCGGTGCACCAGCGCAGGTCCTCGTCGCCGGGGGCGGTCCACAGTTCGCGGCCGTCGGCGGCGTCCCGGACGACCAGCAGGGCGCGGTTGCCCAGGAAGCGGACGCAGGCGAGGTGGTTGCCGTCGGTGCTGGTGGCGGGGGTGACCGGCTGCTCCTCGTGGTCGGTGCCGACCGACCAGAGCAGGGCCCGGTCCGCGACCCGCAGGGCGAAGAGGCGGTTGAAGGGCGGCTTGTCCTCCGGCCGCGGGCGGCCCCAGGAGTAGCCGTAGAGGACGCCCCGGTCGTAGCCGGTGAGGCGGGTGGTGTCCTGGAGCCCCTCGGGCAGCGGCAGGCTCCAGTCGGCGGCCGGGTCGGTGAAGTGGCGCGCTTCGAGGTGGCCCTCGTAGGTGGTGGTGAACAGGCGGTCGGGCCCGATCACCACCTTGCCGAGCATGTCGAGGTCGTTCGGCCAGTTCCGGGTCTCCGGCGGGTCGAAGACCAGCAGCCGGGCGGCGGTGCCCCGGGCCGGGTCGAGGACCTGGAGGCCGTTCTTGGAGAGGTAGACGGGACGGCTCGGCGGGTCGGTGAGCCGCTCCGGGGTCATCGCCTCGGGGCCGCGGTAGGTCCAGGCCGGGGTCGGCCCGGAGAGGGGGGTCGGCTGCGGCCGGGGCGGCCCCGGCGAGGGCAGCGGCGCGTCGGCCCCCGAACGGCCGAACGCCCACGCGGCCCCGCCCGCCGCGAGCAGCCCGCCGCCGATCAGCAGGCGGCGCCTGGTCAGCCGCGGCCCGTCCCCGCCGCCGCCGATCACGTCCTGGGGCGCCTCGCCGTCGCCGCCTTCCTCCCCGTCCCACTGCCACGACGCCTCGGGCGCGGCCCCCTCGGACGACGGCGACTGCATACGCTCTCGCTTCCCCACCGGCGGCCTCGCGCCGCCACCCGTCCGGAGGATATCGAACGGATGCCGGACCGTCCGACCGCCCGGTGGCGGCGGTGGAGGGTGCGCGGGTCCGACGTTTTGGCAGGTCCGCGACGGTCCGGCGCGGAACGGCCGGGCCGGGGCCGGGCCCCGTCGGGCCCCGTCAGGGCCCGGGCGCGGGGTCCGGGAACAGGCCCGGGGTCACGGCCCCGCCGGGGGGTGGTCGGCGAGGTCGGCGAGGACGTCGGCGTGGCAGGGGAGCGGGGCGCACCAGCAGCCCAGGCGGCGGCCGCGCAGCGGCGGGACCAGGGCGAGGAGGTCGGGGCGGGCGAGGAGGTGGGCGCGGTACGCGGTGACCATCTCCTCGCGGCTCAGGTCGGGGCCCGGGCGGTACGGGCAGTGCAGGGCGGACTCGGCGAGGTGCCAGCCGCCGCGGTGCATGGCGCGGCCGACGTAGACGACGTCCTCGTAGCCGGGGTCGTCGCGGTGGCCCTTGAGGTTGACCACGGTGGTGCGGCGGGATGTGCTCGGCATGGCGTCCATGCTGGTGCAGGCGGGGCGCTCCGGCAGCCCGGGGCGGGGCGGGCTCGCCTTGACACGGTTCCGGGCCCGGCGTAGCAAAAGAGCATGCACCATCCGCATGCGACCGGTGGGGCCCCCGGGGCGGGGCCCGGGCCGGACCGGCCGGGGGAGCCCGGTGCCGGCGCGGAGGTGCGTCCGGTGCTCCCCCCGTCCGGCCGGGGCCCGGCGCGGCCGGACGGGCACCGGCGGGACGGGCTGCTCGCGGAGGCGGTGCGCCGGGTGCTCGGGTCCACCGGGGCGTACGGCGCGATGGTGTACCTGCGGTCGCGGGACCGGCGGTCGCTGGTGCTGCGGACGATCGCGGGGGTGCCGCTGTCGGTGATGAGCCCGTTCCGCCGGGTCGCCGCCGCCGGGCCGCTGCCGGTCGCGGTCTGCTTCCGGACCGGGCACGGGATCGTGCTGTCCGACACCGAGGACACCATGCGGCGCTTCCCGCAGCTCGCGGTCGGCCTGCCGTACGACTTCGCGTCCGCCTGCGTGCCGGTCGGGCACGGGCACGAGCGGTTCGGGGTGCTGAGCGTGCTGTGGCCCGCCTCGGACGACGGGGTGCCGGGGCCGGCGGGCGGTCAGCTGGCCGCCGTCGCGTCCGAACTGGGCGCGGGGCTGGCCGAGTTGGCGGAGGACTGGCAGTCGGTCGAGCCGGGCGGGGAGGCGGCGGTCGTCGAGCTGGCGCCGCCGTCGGTGCCGACCACCCGGGTCGGGCTGTTCGACTGGAACGTGGCCACCGGGGCGCTGTCCGCCGACACCCAGTTCCGTGCGATCTTCGGTTTCGGGCCGGGCGAGTTCGACGGCACGGTGGCCGCGCTGACCGGCCGGATCGCCCCCGGCGACCTGCCGGAGTTCCGGGCCGCCGCGCGGACCGCGCTGGAGCGCGGCGAGGTACTGGCCGCGCGGGTCCGGGTGCTGGGGCCCGACGGCCTCCCGTACCCGGTGGAGCTGTGGGCGCGGGTGCCCTCGGCGATCTCCGACGGCCGGAGCCACCTGGTCGGCGCGGTGCTGGACGTCCGGAGCCTGGCCGCCGCCGCGGCCGCCGTCGAGCGGCTGCCCGAGGGCGTGTTCTCGCTCGACCCGGACGGCCGGATCGGCTACGCGAACCGCGCCGCCGAGCCGCTGCTCCGGGCCCGCCGCGAGGACCTGGTCGGCCACCGCCCCTGGGACGTGCTGCCCTGGCTCGCCGACCCCTTCTACGAGACCCGCCACCGGGCGGCGCTGCTCTCCCAGCGGCCCACCGCCTTCCTGGCCGCCCGCCCGCCGGACGGCTGGCTCGCCTTCTCGCTCTACCCCGACGCGCACGGCGTCACCGGCCGGGTGGTCGCGGCCGAGGCCCCGCCGGACGCCACCGCACCGGACGCCGCCGGGCCGCCCGCCGCCGCGCCGCCCGCCGCCAGGACCGGGGTCGGCGGCACCCACCACCTGCTGCAGCTGGCCAGCGCGCTCACCGAGGCGGTCACCGTGCGCGACGTCTGCCGGGCGGTGGCCGAGGAGATCCTGCCGGCCTTCGGCGGCCAGGAACTCGCCATCTACACGGTGCGCGACCAGCAGCTCCAGCTGGTCTCGCAGACCGGCTACCCGGACGGCTTCCTCGACTCCTTCGAGGGCACCCCGATCGACGCCCGGGTCCCCGGCGCGGAGACGCTCAGCACCGGCACCCCGATCTTCTTCGAGTCGGTGCGCGAACTCGCCGCCGCCTACCCCGGCCTCGCCCTCGACGAGATGGGCGCCTGGGCCTTCCTGCCGCTGATCGCCTCCGGGCGCCCGGTCGGCAGCTGCATCCTCGGCTTCGACCGGCCGCGCCCCTTCACCGTCGAGGAGCGCGGCCTGCTCACCGCCCTCGGCGGCTTCATCGCCCAGGCCCTGGAACGCGCCCGGCTGTACGACGCCGAGTTCGCCCTGGCGCGCGGCCTCCAGCAGGCGCTGCTGCCGCACCGGCTCCCCGAGGTGCCCGGCATCCGGATCGCCGCCCGCTACCTGCCCGGCACCCAGGGCATGGAGATCGGCGGCGACTGGTACGACGCGATCGTCACCGGCGGCGACGTCACCCTGGTGATCGGCGACGTCGAGGGGCACAGCGTCGCCGCCGCCGCCGCGATGGGGCAGCTGCGCAGCGCCGTCCGGGCCTTCGCGACCGGCGGCGACCCGCCCGACCAGGTGCTCGCCCGCACCAACCGGCTGCTGCTCGACCTCGACCCCGGGCTGCTCGCCAGCTGCTGCCTGGTCCGGCTCACCCCCGCCGACGGCGCCGCCCGGATCGCCCGCGCCGGGCACCTGCCGCCGGTGCTGCGCCACCCGGGCGGGCGGACCGAGGCGCTGTACGTGGCGGGCGGGCCGCTGCTCGGGGTGGACGAGCGGGCCGAGTACCCGGTCAGCGAGCTGCGGTTGCGGCCCGGCGCGGTGCTCGCCCTCTACACGGACGGGCTGGTCGAGGACCCGGCGGTGTCGATCGACCAGGGCGTGGACCGGTTGCGGGCCGCGCTGGCCCGGGGCCCGGCGGGGGAGGGGCTGGAGGAGGCGGCCGATCGGCTGCTGCGCGAGGTCGGCTCGACCCGCCGGGTGGACGACGTGGCGCTGCTGCTGACGGCCTTCGGCTGAGCGGGCGCCGGGCGCCGGGCGGGGAGCGGGCGGGGCCGGTAGCCGGGCGGGGATCGGACGCAGGGCAGGGGTCGGCCGGGGATCCGCGTGTGCTCCGGGTGCGCTCCCGGCGACCGGGGGTGACCAGGCGACTTTCGTCGCCGTCGGGGGCGACGAAGGAGGACGGCGCGGGTTCCGGCCGGCCGGTTAGCCTCGACGGGTGGATGCGATCGCGCGGGCCTGGAAGAAGGCGGTACGGACGGCGCTGCCAGGGCCCTGGAGGCCCCGGCGGGTGGCGGGCGAGGCCGCGCTCGCGGTGCTGATGGGCGGGGTCGCCTGGCTGCTGGAGATTGCCGCGGGGGGCGGCCTCGCGGTGCCCTTCGCGGTGGGTGTCGCGGTGGGTGTCGCGGTGCTGTGGGTGCTGCGGCGGGGGCTGCCGGTCACCGTGCTGCTGCTGGCCGCGGCGGCGACCGGCTGGTCGGCCGGGCCGGTGCTGCTGCTGATCTGCGCGGGGTGGGTCGCCGGGGCGAGGATCCAGCGGGTCTGGGCGCTGGTCGGCACCTTCGTCGCGGGCTGGGTGCTGTTCACCGTGACGGGCGTGCTGAAGGACGCCGCCTCGGTGTCGCCGAAGCTGGTGATCGGCCTGTCGCTCGGCGGCTTCCTGGTGCTCGCCGTGCTGCCCGCGCTCTACGGCCGCTACCGCGCGCAGCGGCGCGCCCTGCTGGTCGCGCTGCGCGAGCGCAACGACCAGCTGCTGCGCGAGCGGGCGATGGTGGTGCACCAGGCGCGGCTGCGCGAGCGGCACCGGATCGCCCAGGACATGCACGACAGCCTGGGCCACCAGCTGGCGCTGATCTCGGTGCACTCGGGCGCGCTGCAGGTGGACCGGACGCTCGGCGACCGGCAGCGGGAGGCGGTCGGCGTGCTGCGCGAGGCCGCGGTCGCGGCGATGCGCGAGCTGCGCGAGGTGGTCGGGGTGCTGCACGACGAGTCGACGGCGGTGCCGCCCGCGGTGGGGGTGGCCGCCGGGGCGCCCGCCCGGGGCGGGGTGGAGGGGATCGACGGACTGGTGGAGTCCTCCCGGGCCGCCGGGGTGGAGGTCGCCCTCACCCTGGAGGGCGAGCGGCGCGCACTGGCGGCCGCGGTCGACCACGCGGCGTACCGGATCGTGCAGGAGGCGCTCACCAACGCGCACAAGCACGCCCCCGGCGCGCCGATCGGCGTCGCACTCCGGTACGAGCCGGACGCGCTGGTGGTGGAGGTGACCAACACGCGTGCGCCGGAGCTCGTGGGCGCGCGCGTCGGCGCGGGACAGGCGGTCAGCGGCGGTCAGGGGCTGACCGGGTTGCGGGAGCGCGCCCGGCTGGTCGGCGGGATGGTGCACGCCGGGCCCACGCCCGCGCAGGGCTTCCGGCTGGCGGCCGTGCTCCCGTACGAGGGCGCGGAGGGCGCCGGGGAGGGCGCGGAGGCCGGGGCGGACGACCTGGTGTTCGAGGGCCTGCCGCCGGTCGGCGGGGCGGAGCGCAAGCGGCGCAGCCCGGCGCTCGGCTGCGCGGTCGGCGTGGTGGCGGTCGGGCTGACCGTGCTGGGACTGATGGTCTGGGGGGTGGTGGCCTTCGTCGGCGGCGCCCGGGACGCGACGGTGAGCAAGCCGCGGTACGACGGGATCCGGGTCGGCATGGCGGAGGCCGAGGTGATGGGCGAGCTCCCCGCCGGCAACGGCTTGTTCACGGACGAGTACAAGGGCACCGGGCCGACCCCGCCGGAGGGCGCGCAGTGCCGCTGGCACCTGCTGGCCGACTCCGGCGACGAGGGCTGGAACGAGCAGCACGTGGCGCGTTTCTGCTTCAAGGACGGGGTGCTGGTGGACAAGCAGGAGTACGTCGCCAAGAGCTGACCCCGGGAGGCGGGACCGGCTGGCCGGGAGGGGCCGGCACCGGCTGTCGCGGAGGGGTCGGGACCTGCCGTCCCGGTGGGTCGGCCGGACGGCGGGGATGTGAGGATGGTGCCGCAGCCGAAGCACCGTCCGAGGGGAATGACCAGCGTGATCCGAGTCCTCGTCGCCGACGACGAGCCGCTGATCCGGGCCGGGATCAGGATGATCCTCGGTTCCGCCGACGACATCGAGGTGGTCGCGGAGGCCGCCGACGGCCGGGAGGCGCTGGAGCTGGCGCGGGCCCACCGGGTGGACGTGGTGCTGCTGGACATCCAGATGCCGGTGATGGACGGACTGACGGCGCTCGGGGAGCTGGCCAGGGTCGCGCCCGGCGCGCGGGCGCTGATCCTCACCACCTTCGGGGAGCGCGAGAACGTCCTGCGCGCCGTGACCGAGGGCGGCGCCGGCTTCCTGCTCAAGGACACCGCGCCGGACGAGCTGATCCAGGCCGTCCGGGCCGCGGCCGGCGGGAACGCCTTCCTCTCCCCGGCCGCCACCCGGCACATCGTCGACTCGCTGGCGGCCGGGCACAGCGGCTCGCTGGCCGCCCGCAGCGCGGCGGCGCGGCGCCGGCTGGAGGTGCTCACCGCGCGCGAGCTGGAGGTGTTGGCGCTGCTCGGCGAGGGCCTGTCCAACGCGGACGCGGGGGCCCGGATCCACATGAGCGAGGCGACGGTGAAGACGTACGTGAGCCGGATCCTGGCCAAGCTGGGCTGCGAGAACCGGGTCCAGGCGGCCCTGCTGGCGCGGGACGCGGAGCTCGGCGGACGCGACTGAGCGCATCCGCGCGAACGCGGAGAGTGCCGGGTGTGGCGGATGCCACTCGGCCGGCGCGTGTAACCCCGGGCCCTCGCCCGATTGGTGACGGTGCGTCAGTACGTGACTGCGCTGCGTCGATGGTGTGCCGGCGGTTACGAATGGACAGATGTGAGCGAGGGCACGGAAGTTGACCATTTGATCTTGAAAATGCCGTCAAACCTGGTCGAACCGGGCGCCCTTTCTTGATCGATACCGCCGGTAACAGTCAACTGACCTGCGTCGTCCAAGAATTGCTTGCTGCGCCCCGAGGTTGCCCCTAGCTTCAGTGGCGGCGCAACGAGCGCCACCCGGGTTCACCCCGACGCACCGCCCGCCGACTGACCCACGGCGCACGGGCGGTGCCCGCCGACCGGACCGGCTCCAACGGTCCGCCGGCGAGCGGAGGTGACCACGGCGGCACGGCACGTCCGACGCGTGCCCGGCCGCCCGTCGAGTGAGGTGAGCGGAACCGACCGGCCCGTGTCCCGGGCCTGGTTCCGCCTGCCCGCCCGGGGCTTGTCGAGAGGATCCGCATGAATCCCCGTCACGAGACCGCCGCTGCCACCGACACCACTGCCACCAAGCGCCACCGCGTGCGGATGGCGGTCGTCGCGGGCGCCGCTGTCGCGGCCCTGCCGGTGGCCGGCCTCGTCACGGCCACCTCGGCCTCCGCCGCTACCACCTCGACCTGGGACGCCGTCGCCCAGTGCGAGAGCGGCGGGAACTGGAGCACCAGCACCGGCAACGGCTTCAACGGCGGACTCCAGTTCTCCCCCGGCACCTGGAAGGCGTACGGCGGCACCGCTTACGCCCCCCAGGCCCACCAGGCGAGCAGGGAGCAGCAGATCGCGGTCGCCGAGAAGGTCCTCGCCTCGCAGGGGCCGGGCGCCTGGCCGGTCTGCTCGAAGAAGGCGGGCCTGGGCAAGGGCGGCGCCCCCGCGGCCGTCGACACCTCGAAGGGCTCGGGCGCCCCGGCGGCCAAGCCTGCCACCAAGCCCGCCGCGAAGCCCGCCAAGCCGGCGACGAAGGCGGCGAAGCCCGGCGCCGGGTCGGCCCCGGCCGCCAAGCCCGCGGCCAAGCCCGCCGACACGGCCGCGGGCCGCCCGTCGGCCAAGCCGGCGCAGTCCGCGCCGGCCGCCGCGACGAACACCACCGCCGGCTCCTACACCGTCCGCAGCGGTGACACCCTCAGCGGCATCGCGGCCAAGTTCGGCGTCGACACCGACAGCCTGTACGGCAAGAACGTGCGCACCATCGGCGGCGACCCGGACCTGATCTTCCCCGGGCAGACCCTGACCGTCTGACGGAGCCCGACCGCCTGACGGAGCCCGACCGCCTGACGGGCCCGTCCGTCCGGCGGGGCCCGACTGCCCCCTGGGGCCCGACTGCCCCCTGGGGCCCGTCCGTCCGACGGAGCCCGATTGTCCGCCGGGGTCACTGACCCGGTCCCCGGCGGAGCCTCGCGACCCCGGCCGAGCGGCTGCCCCCTGTGCGGGGGCGGTCGCTCGGCGCGGTGCGTTCCGGGCCGCCGGGCCGAACCGGAGGGGGCGGCCGGCGGTCGGCCCGTACTGCCGGTGGGCGGCACGCGCGCCGGAGTGCGGAAGCATTCCGGCGCATGGTTGAAGGTTCAACGCAACGTCCGAATACCGCCGGAGGTTTGTAACGCCTCAGACCAGGATCGAGTCATGTCCGAGATCGGAACGAGGAGTTCTGGAGATATGACGATGAACGGTACGACGGCGCTCGACGGCAAGGTGGCCCTGGTGACCGGCGGCAGCCGGGGGATCGGGGCGGCGACCGCGCTGCGGCTCGCCGAGGACGGCGCCGATGTGGTCGTGACCTACCAGGGCGGCGCGGAGGCGGCCGAGGAGGTGGCCGCGAAGATCACCGCGATGGGCCGGACCGGCTGGGCGCTGCGGGCGGACAGTGCCGACCCGCAGGCCGTGCGGGACGCGGTGACGGCGGTCGCCGAGCGCTTCGGGCGCCTCGACATCCTGGTGAACAACGCCGGCGTCGGCGTGCTCGGCCCGATCGGCGAGCTGACCGACGCCGACGCCGACCGGGTCCTGGAGGTGAACGTCCGGGCGCCCTTCCTGTTCGCCCAGGCGGCCTCCGCGCACCTGGCCGAGGGCGGGCGGATCGTCACCATCGGCAGCTGCATCGCCAAGCGGGTCGCCTTCCCCGGCGCCACGCTGTACGCGACGAGCAAGGCCGCGCTGATCGGGCTCACCAAGGCGCTGGCCCGGGAGCTCGGTCCGCGCGGGATCACCGCCAACCTGGTGCACCCGGGGCCGATCGACACCGACATGAACCCGGCCGGGGGCCCCTCGGCGGACTTCCAGCGCGAGCTCACCGCGCTCGGCCGCTTCGGCGCCGGTGCGGAGGTCGCGGCCGCCGTCGCCTACCTGGTGGGCGAGGACGGCCGGTACGTGACGGGCGCCGAGCTGGCGGTGGACGGCGGCTTCGCGGCCTGACGCCCGGCAGGGCGGGTCCGGTGTCGTGCCGGGCGGTCGTCGGCGTTCGCGCTTACGATCGCCCGGCAGGACCCGTGCCCCGACCGGAGAGGTGTGCCATGACCACAGCGGACGACCCGATCGGACTGCTCGCCCGGGCCCTGGCGCAGACCGCCGGGCTGATCGACGGCACCGGCGTCGAACTGGCCGGCCACCCGACGCCCTGCCGCTCCTGGGACGTCGGCGACCTGGTCGGCCACCTGCTGTTCGACCTGCGGCAGTTCACGGTGCGGGCGCGGGGCGGTCAGCCGGACTGGTCGCAGCCCTTCGAGCGGGTCGAGGAGGACTGGCTGCACGCCTTCGAGGCCGGGGCCGAGGAACTGGTCGACGCCTGGCGGGCCGCCGGCGACCTCGGCGGCACCCTGGAGGTGCCCGGCGTCGGCACCCTGCCGGCCCGCTTCCCGGTGGACCAGCAGATCGCCGAATTCGCCGTCCACGGCTGGGACTTGGCCCGGGCCAGTGGTCAGTCCACCGAGGGCCTGGACCACGAGGTCGCGCTCGCCGCCCTGGACTGGGCCCGCGGCGCGCTCAAGCCCGAGTACCGCGGCGAGGAGTCGGAGCGCCACGCCTTCGGCCCCGAGGTCCCGGCGCCCGAGGACGCCCCGCCGTACGACCGGCTCGCCGCGTTCTTCGGCCGCGACCCGGCGGCGGACATTCACTAGCTTCCCCGGACTGCCGTGCCCTGTGCGGTCCTTGGAGGTGCCCCTACCCCCGGCTCCAGCGGAACTCGACCTCGGGGTGGCGCGGCGACGGGCCGTCCAGGAGCGGCCCGGGGCGGTCCCGTAGGAAGCGGTCGGCGAAGGCGCGGACGTAGCGGCGGGTGAGGGCGGTGGCGCGGTCGGGGGCGAGGGTGCCGAGCAGGGTGGTGTACAGCTCGGCGGGGATGTGGCCGGCCAGGTTGCCGGGCAGGGCGGTGTGCGGCAGGTCGGTGAAGCTGAGGTGGCCGGCGCCGCGGGTGTGCAACTGGCGGCCCCAGGCCTGCTGGTGCTCGCGCCAGCGCCGCCAGGTGTCGTGGTCGTCGAGGGCGGTGAGCAGCAGGAAGGGGCGGTCCAGGCCGAGGTCCGGGACCGGGGAGCCGAACAGGCCGCCGTCGAGGTCGAGGCCGATCCGGAAGCGCTCGTCCTGCCGCACTGCCTCCGCCGCCGCCGCTCCGCCCATCGAGTGGCCGAGTACGCCGATCCGCCGCCCGTCGACGCGCAGCGGCGAGCCCTTCGCCGTCAGCCGGGTGGTGACGAAGCGCAGGTCGCCGACCCGGGTGGCGGTCTCCAGGCGGTCGGCGGCGTCCCAGTCGGGCGGGTCCGTCGGCAGGGCGCTGCGGATCAGCCGGCCGTCCGGGAACTCGACGGCGGCGGCGTCGTAGGTGTGGTCGACGGCCGCGACCAGGTAGCCGTGGGCGGCCAACTCCTCCGCCAGAGCGGTGCAGTTGCTGCGCCCGCCGGTGCGGCCGTGACTGAACAGCAGCAGCGGGAGCGGCCCGGGCAGGGCCGGCGCGCCGAGCCGGGCGGTGGGGCGGACGGCGGCGATGGTGCCCGGGTCCAGCGGCAGGGCCCGGTCGATCACGTCCGCGACCCGGGGGGTGGTGTAGGGGGCGCGGGGGCGGCCTGCGGCGCCGCGCGCCGGGTACCAGAGCTGCACCATCAGTTCGCGCGGGCCGGGGATGGGGGCGAACGGGTCGGGGCGGTCGTGGTCGACCAGGTGCAGGCTCGTCGTGCCGACGGGCAGCCCGTTGGTCGGGGCGGGCAGGTCGACCGGTCGGGGTGGTGCGGCCTGCGCGGCGCCGGCGGGCAGCAGGGCGGTCGCGCCGCCGAGGCCCGCGAGTGCCAGCAGTGCGCGGCGCCTCAGCATGCGTCCTCCCTGGGGTGACGGGTCGGGCCAGCCTAGGTGGTCTGGACCGGTCGGGCCAGGGGGCGGGCCTTCGCGCGTCCGCCGGGGAGCGCGTCTGCCGGGGAGCGCGTACCGGAGAGCGTGTGCCGGGGGTCGGTGCGCCCGCCGGGGTCAGCGCGCCTGCCGGGCCGCCGCCTGCTTGATCGCCTCGCGGATGCGCGGGTAGGTCCCGCAGCGGCAGACGTTCTGGATCCGGTCGATGTCCGCGTCCGTCGGGTTGGGGGTGCGGCGCAGCAGGGCGACCGCGGCCATGATCTGCCCCGGCTGGCAGAACCCGCACTGGGCGACGTCGCAGCCGAGCCAGGCCTCCTGGACGGGGTGCAGGGTGTCGCCGTCGGCGAGGCCCTCGATGGTGGTGACGGCGTGGCCCGCGCAGTCCTTGACGGAGCGGGTGCAGGGCTGGAAGTCCTGGCCGTCGAGGTGGCTGGTGCAGGCGCGGCAGACGCCCACCCCGCAGCCGTACTTGGGGCCGGTGACGCCGAGCTTGTCGCGCAGCACCCAGAGCAGGGGCATGTCGTCCGGGGCCTCGACGGTGACGGGCTGCCCGTTGAGGACGAAGGTGTGGCTGGGCATGGGGAGTCGGGGTTCCTCGGGCTCGGGTGGCGGATCGCGGCTGGTCAGAAGTTCACGGGGAAGGAGCGCGGGTTGGTGCCGGTCGCTCGGGCGTAGGCGTTGGCGACCGCCGCGCAGGCCGCAGGGACGCCCAACTCGCCCGCGCCGCCGGGTGATCCGCTCGGCGGCATCAGGTGGATCTCCAGCACCGGCGGGGTGTGCCGCTGCCGGGCGTAGTGGAAGTCGCCGAAACTGCCCTCCCGGAAGGCCCCGTTGTCGAGGTGGTTGCCGGCTTGCAGGATCACCGAGATGCCGTCGACCAGCGCGCCGGTCAACTGGGCTTCCAGGCCACGGGGGTTGATGATCCGGCCGACGTCGGCGGCGATCACCGCCTTGGTGACCCGGGGTTCGGCCCGGTCGGTGGCGTCCAGTTCGACCAGGTAGGCGGCGCAGCTGCCGTTCTCGTCGTGGTAGCCGATCCCCTGGGCCTGGCCGGCGGGCATCGGGCGCCCCCAGTTCCCCTTGGTGGCAACGGTGTTCAGGACGGCCTGGCCGGCGGCGCTGCGCAGCCGGGCCTGCCGGAAGGCGACCTCGTCCCGGCCCATCCGGCGGGCCAGTTCGTCCATCACGATCTCGTCGCAGACCCGGACGGTGCCGGAGAAGACCGAGCGCCAGCTGCCGGTGGGCAGCTCCAGCGGTACCTCGGTGAGCTGTTGGGCGGGCAGGCCGACGTTGTACGGGATCTTCTCGGTGAGCAGGAAGAACAGCTCGGAGGCGGTGAGTCCGGCCAGTGGGAGGTTGTAGCCGGCGGCGGTGAACGCGTCGCCGAGGCCGTGGCCGAGGTCGGTCCGGACGCCGGCGACGCGGTGCTCCCAGCTGAGGACGCGGTCGACGCCGTAGGTGGCCCGGACCCGGTGGTGGGAGGCCGGTCGCACCCGGCCGTGGCGCATGTCGTCGTTGCGCGTCCACATGAGGGTGACCGGGCGGCCGGCGGCCTTGGAGATCCGGGCGGCCTCCAGGGCGGCGTCGGAGAACAGCCGGCGGCCGAAGGAGCCGCCGCCGCGCACCACGTGGACGGTGACGGCGTTCTGCGGCAGGCCGAGTTCGGCCGCGACGACCTGCTGGGCGAGGATCGGGCTCTGCGCGGCGAACCACAGCTCGGCCCGGTTGGGCCGGACGTCGGCGACGGCGGTGAGCACCTCCATCGGGGCGTGGTTGACGAAGGCGAAGTCGAACTCGGCGTCCAGGTGCTGCGTGAACAGCGGCGGGGGGAGGAACGGCGCGTGCGCGGCGCGCAGCCGGGCCCGGACGTCGCTGTCGGACAGGCCCGCGACCGGGCCCGGGTTCCAGGTGGTGCGCAGCGCGTCGCGGGCCTTGAGCGCCTGGTCGAAGGTCTCGGCGAGGACGGCGACGCCGCTGGGGATCCGGACCACGCCGAGCACGCCGGGCATCGCGCGGGCGGCGGTGGCGTCCAGGGACTTGAGGGTGCCGTTGACGGTGGTGGGGCGGGCGACCACGGTGGGCACGGCGCCCGGGATCCGGAGGTCGCCGGCGTACTGGGCGCGGCCGGTGACGATGTCGCGGGCGTCGATCCGGCCGGTCGGGCGGCCGACCAGGCGCAGCCGGGCGGGGTCCTTGGGGACGACGGGGATGGCGGGCGCGGTGACGGTGGCGGCCTCGGCGGCGAGTTCGCCGTAGCCGAGCCGGCGGCCGTCGGGGGCGAGGACGGCGGAGTCGGCGGTGCGCAGCGAGGACGCGGGAACGTTCCAGCGCCTGGCGGCGGCGGTCACCAGCCGGGCCCGGGCGGCGGCGGCCGCGCCGCGTACCGGGTCGTACAGCGAGCGGATGGAGTTGGAGCCGCCGGTCAGCTGGTTGAAGACGAGTTCGGGGCGGCTCTCGGAGAGCGGGACGTCCACGTCGGCGAGCCGGGCGTCGAGCTCGTCGGCGACCAGCATGGCGATCGCGGTGGTCAGGCCCTGGCCGACCTCCAGCCGGGGCAGGTGGAGGGCGGCGCGTCCGGCGGGGGTGATCTCCAGGACCAGCAGGTGGGAGGTCGGCCGCGCGGCGAGGATCATCGCGTCGCCGAGGTCGGCGATGTCGGGGATGCCGGGCAGGCCGAGCAGCTGCGGGGGCAGGGAGCCGCCCCGGGCGGACGCGGCCGTCGACGCGGCGGCCGCGGCGGCGCGGGCGGCGGCCGGTCCGGGGCCCGGGGTGGCGGCGCGGGCCGCGGCGGTGTCGAGGCCGAGGCGGGCGGCGACGGTGAGGGTGGGGGCGGCCAGCAGGTAGGTGAGGAAGCGCCGGCGAGCGGTGGGCCCGGAGTCGGACGCCTCGTCAGGATGGCGGGTGGTGGCCGGGTTGACGGGGTGCTCCGGGTGGTCCGCGCGCTCGGGGTGCGTGGGGGGCTTCAGGTGCTCCGCGTGCTCCGGGTGCTCCGCGCGCTCGGGGTGCTCGGCCGCGCCGCCGGGGGTGTGGTGCGGGTGCCCGGCGCCGCCCGGGCGGCCGGTGGAGTCCGAGGGCGCGATGGAGGTGCTGATGGGAGGAACCCTTCGAGCCGAGGCGGCGCCGGATCGGGTGGGCACGGCGGCCCCGGCCCCGGTGCCGGATCGCGAACGCCGTTGAGCATAAAAGGGCTCTACTGACGGGTCAACACGGTCAAAGTTGGCCCCCGGATTGGCTGATCGGGCTTTTGCAGCGATTGGCGGGCGCGGATTCGGAGCGGGTACGGACGGCACTGCGGAGGCCCGGGAAATCCCCGGGTGGGGTGCTCCCAAAGCATCCTGAGAGCCCAACGAGCCGTTGTCGTACGCGGGTTCAGCGCTCGGTCGGCGGTGCGGCGACGGCCGAAAGTGGCCCAAGGAATTCCTTGATCACTGGATCTGTCGGATGGGCCAGTTCTTGCCTAGGGTAGGGGCCGAACCGTCGCCGACGGTTGTGAACTCCCGGCCCGCGCGCCGCCCGTCCGTGGGTCGGTGCTGTCGCCCGTCCGTGGGTTCACGACCGGCCGTCAGGGGAGCGGTGACGGTCCGTGACCCGTGGAGGAGAGCAGTGCCGAACGACCGAGCCGCCCGGTGGGCGAGCCTCCCGCCCGCAGGCCCCCAGCGGACCCTGGCCGCCGCCCAGTTGGCGGGCGCGGTGGGCGACGGCGCGTACTACACCTGCTCCGCGCTCTACTTCACCCGCGTCGTCGGGATGTCGCCGGCCGCCCTCGGCCTCGGCCTCGCCGTCGCCTGGGCGCTCGGCTCTATCGCCGGCGTCCCGCTCGGCCACCTCGCCGACCGGCGCGGCCCGCGCCGCACCGCGGTGGCGCTCGCGCTGGCCGCCGCGGCCGTGGTCGCCGCCTTCCTGGTGATCCGCTCCTACCCGCTGTTCATGCTCGCCGTCTGCCTCTACGCCACCGCCCAGTCCGGGCTGACGGCCGCCCGCCAGGCGCTGGTGGCCGGACTGGTGCCGCCCGCGGAGCGGACCGGGCTGCTCGCCCACCTCCAGTCGACCCTGAACGGGGGACTGGCCGTCGGCGCCGCCATCGGCGGCATCGCGCTGAGCGTCGGCACCCGGGAGGCCTACCTGGGCGCCTTCGTCGTCACCACGATCGGCCTGCTGGCCGGCGCCCTGGTGCTCCGCCGGCTGCCCGAAGTCCCCGCCCCGACCGGGGAGTCCGGCAGCGGCTCCCGGCTGGCCGTGCTGCGCGACCGGCGGTACGCCGCCGTCACCCTGGTCAACGCCGTGCTGCTGCTGCGGATGCCGCTGCTCAGCCTGATCATCCCGCTCTGGATCGCCCAGCGCGCCCCCGGCATCGGCTGGCTCGGCTCGGCGCTGTTCGTGCTCAACACCGTGGCGGTGCTCGCCTTCCAGGTCCGGGCGGCGCGCGACGTCACCGGGCTGGACTCGGCGGCGCGGGCGGTCCGCTCGGCCGGGGTGCTGCTGCTCGGCTCCTGCGCCGTCTTCGGGCTGTCCGCGCTGGACGTGCCGGTCTGGGCCGTCGGCGCGCTGCTGGTCGCGGCCTCGGCGCTCCAGGTGGCCGGTGAGATGCGGCAGTCGGCCGGCTCCTGGCAGATCGGCTTCGACCTCGCGCCGCCGGAGCGGATCGGCCAGTACCAGGGCTTCTTCGGCACCGGCGTCGCCGTCGCCCGCACCCTCGGGCCGCTGCTGCTCACCACACTGCTGCTGGACGGCGGCCTGGCGGGCTGGCTGGTCCTGGGCGGGGTGTTCCTGGTGGCCGGGTACGCGATGGGGCCGGTCTCCCGCTGGGCGGCCCGGGACCGCGGCCACGCGGCGGCACCGTCCGCGCCGGTGGCCGCCGGGACCCGGTAGCACCGGCGTCCTCCGGGCCGGGACCGCCGCCGGGACATCGTGGCACCGGCGCCCCGGCCCGGGACCCGCCGGAAACCGCTGGCATCCGCCCGCCGACCGCTGGCATGCTGGCCGCGTGGACCGACCCCAGATCTGGCTCGACTTCGCCCCGGAGCTGCACCTCTTCGTCTCCGCGCCCCGCCGGGCCGGCCGCAGCACGCTGCGCACCGACGGCGCCGCCACCCTCGGCCACGTGGTCGAGTCGCTGGGCGTCCCACTCACCGAGGTCGGCGCCCTACTGGTGGACGGCCGGGCCGTGCCCGAAGCGCACGTCCCCGCCGACGGCGAGCACGTCGCCGTCCGGGCCGTGACCAGGCCGCAGCCCTCACCCGGCCCGCCGCGCTTCCTGCTGGACGTCCACCTCGGCACCCTCACCCGCCGGCTGCGCCTGCTCGGCGTGGACGCCGCGTACGAGAACCCCGACATCGGCGACGCCGCGCTGGCCGCCCGCTCAGCCGCCGAGCAGCGGATCATGCTCTCGCGCGACCGAGGCCTGCTGCGCCGCCGCGAGCTGTGGGCCGGCGCCTACGTCTACAGCCACCGCCCCGCCGAGCAACTGCGCGACGTGCTCTCCCGCTTCGCGCCGCCGCTGGTCCCCTGGAGCCGCTGCACCACCTGCAACGGCACCCTGCACGCCGCCACCAAGACCTCGGTGCGCGAACAGCTGCGGGACGGCACCGAGCGCTCCTACGACGCCTTCGCCCAGTGCGCGGACTGCGGCCAGGCCTATTGGCGCGGCGCCCACCACGCCCGGCTGGAGTCCATCGTCACCGAGGCCGTCCGCGACTTCGGGGAAGGCCGGGGCCGTCTCGGGGTCGTCTCCGGGTAGCGGCCCCTGGCGGACGGCCGGGTAGCCGTGGTCCCATCGGCGGTGGGGGACGGGACCACGCTACTCGCTCGCACGAGAGAGGCCAGGTCGTCGGATGAACGATCAGACGGGGCAGCAGCCCTTCGACACCGCGCACCCCGGGGACACCCCCGCGGTGACCGCCCCGGACGGGGCCACGGTGTACCCACTGCTCGTCCTGGAGGGGCGGGGGAGCCTCGCGGTGTTCACGCTCGATCCCGGACAGGTGACCCACGCGGTGTCGCACGCCACCGTCCAGGAGCTGTGGCACGTCGCCGCGGGCAGCGGCGAACTGTGGCGCCGCCAGGACGGACGGGAGGAGACCGTACGGCTCACGCCCGGCACCGCCGTGTCGGTGCCGCTGGGCACCGCCTTCCAGTTCCGGGCCGACGAGGACTCCGACGGGCCGCTGAGCATCACGGCCGTCACCATGCCGCCCTGGCCCGGGACGGACGGCGAGGCGCGCCCCGAGCAGGGCCCCTGGAAGGCCACCGCCCGATGAGGCGGGGAGCGCTGCGCCGCCCGCTGGCGGCGCTGGTCGCGGCCGCGGCGGTGCTCGGGCTCGCGGTCGCCCCGGCGGCCGCCGCGCCCGGGCCGGCCGAACCGCAGCTGCGGTCGCGCTACGTCACCATGCCGGACGGCGTGCGCCTCGCCGTCGACGTCTACCTGCCCGAAGGCACCCGGGCCGGCGCCGCCCTGCCCACCGTGCTGGTCACCCAGCGCTACTGGCGAGGCACGGTCCGGCCCGGCCAGCCCGGCGGCAGCAACGGCGAGGCCGAGAAGTGGACCGCCCGCGGCTACGCCTACGTCGTCGCCGACCTGCGCGGCACCGGCGCCTCCTTCGGCACCCTGACCTCCGAGCTCGGCGCCGACCTGGTCGCCGACAGCGGCCCGCTCAGCGACTGGATCGCCGCCCAGCCGTGGTCCAACGGCCGGGTCGGCACCACCGGTGTCTCCTACGGCGGCGACACCGCGATCCTCGCCACCGCCCTGGGCGACCACCACATCACCGCCGCCGCCCCGATCTCCTACGACTTCGACCCGTACGAGGACCTGGTGCGCCCCGGCGGCGCGCTCATCGAACCCCGGCTCGCCCCGTACGCCCTGCTGCTGCGCATCCTCGACCGGACCGGCGGCACCACCTGCGCGACGGACGAGCAGACCAGGCAGCTCTGCGACCTCACCGGCCTCACCGGCCTGGAACCCCGGCCGGTCGACGGCCCGGACGGACCGGCCCTGCTCGCCGCCGCCCGCGCCGAGCACGCGGGCAACGCCAACCTGGTCGAGATGGCCGAGTCCGGCGCCTACCGCGACTACCGGGACGGGCCGAAGAGCTGGACGGTCGGCAGCGTCGGCGAGAAGACCGACGCCGTCGAAGCCGGCCGGGTGCCGATCCTGACCAGGGCCGGCTGGCTCGACGCCGGCACCGCGAACGGTGTGCTCTCCCAGTTCGGCAGCCTCTCCAACACCCAGGACGACTGGATCGGCCCCTGGAACCACGGCGCCGGCTGGATCGCCGACCCGTTCCGGCCGGCCCGCCGGCTCACCGCCCAGGAACACGCCGTCCTCGACCAGCGCACCTTCGACTTCTTCGACCGCTACGTCCGCGGCACCGCCCGCCCCGACGGGCAGCGGCAGGTGCACTACTACACCTTCAACGAGGACGTCTGGCGCACCACCACCCGCTGGCCGGTGCCCGGCACCCGCACCCGGCCGTTCTACCTCGCGGCGGGCAACACGCTCGGCCCCCGGCCGGAGGACCGCCGCACCGGCTCCGACCTGCTGACCCTCGACCCGACCGCCGGCACCGGCCCGCTGGACCGCTGGAACACCAACCTCAGCGGCGCCCAGGTGAGTTACCCCGACCGGGCCGCCGTCGACGCCAAGCTGCTCGGCTACACCACCGCACCGCTGACCGCCGACACCCGGGTCACCGGCAACGGGAAGGTCACCCTCGAAGTGACCGGCCTGGCCGGCTCGGCACAGGGCGCACTGCACGCCTACCTGGAGGACGTCGCACCGGACGGCCGGGTGACCTATCTGACGGAAGGTCAACTCGCCCTGGTCGACCGGGCGGTGGCCGACCGTGACGACAATCCCGACTGGCGCCGGCTGCGCACCCCGCGCAGCTACGCGGCGGAGGACGCCGCCGACCTCCCGCAGGGGAAGGCGCAGCGCGTCACCATCGACCTCCAGCCGGTCTCGGTGCTCTTCCGGGCCGGCGACCGGATCCGGCTCACCGTGGCCGCCGCCAACCCCGACTCCTTCCAACTGCTCCCGGCCGACGGGCGGGCGAGCTACCGGATCGGGTGGGGCGGGGACCGCGCGTCGGTCCTGGAACTGCCGGTGGTGCGCTGAGGCCTGACGCACCGGGCCCCCGGCCGGGGTACTCCGCGGCCGGGGGCCTGTCGGCTAGGCCTCCTCGACCTCCAGGCCGTACGCGACGACGGCCTGGCGCAGCCCGCCGGGGTAGCCGGCCAGGGCCGGGGTGAACTCCCAGTCCCCGGAGGCGGCGCGGTCGAAACGGCCGAGCCGCATGGCCGTGTTGGTCTCGGCGCCGTCCGCCAGGTGCACGACGGCGGCCTCCTGGTCCTCGCCGGCCTCCAGGATCAGCGCCGGTCCTGCGAACCCGGCCATGGTGGCGTCCGGGTGGTTCTCGGTGTCGGCCGCGGCGATGACGACCAGCCGGTCGACATCGGCGGGCAGCGCCTCGAAGTCGACCATCAGACAGGCGTTGGCGTCGCCGTAGCCGGTCACCAGCCGAACGGAACCGTCGGGCGTCGAACCGTTGTTGTAGAACACCAGGTGGTCGTCCGAGACCGCGACGTTCCCCCGGCAGACCAGGGCGGCGATGTCGTACTCCTCCTCCCCGGTCCAGTGCAGCAGCAGCCGGGACGGCTCGGGGGCGACCTCGATCGCGGGCAGCGCGTCCAGGCCGGAGGCCCCGGCGGCGGCGTCCCCGTCGGCGTCCGCGAACACCTCGTGGAAGCCGTGGTGCTTGAGCAGTCCGACCAGCTCGGCGCCGTTGATCAGGGTCACCGCCTTGCCGGTGACGAACTGGTGCGAACTCGGCCCGAACCTGCTGGTCGTGACGAGGACGGCCTTCGTCGCGGCCTCGTCGGCCCGCAGCGTCCCGTACAGGTCCCGCACGGCGGAGGGCGGCACCGTGTCCCGGTACCGCTTCACCTGGACGACGACGTTCCCGCCGCGGAACGGGTCGCTGTCGATCCCCCGGACGTCCACCCCGCCGTCGCGGGAACGGGCGGTGAGCTCGACCTTCAGGCCCATCGCCTCCATCAGGCGGGCGACGAGCTGCTCGAACTCGATCGGGTCCATCGCCAGGAGGAGTTGGAGCTCGCGGACGCGCCTGGACATCCGGCCGCGGTCGGCGGTGGTGTCGTCGCGCAGATGGCGGAACAGCACGCGTTGGGCGCGGCGTTCGTCGGTGTCGGGGTTGCCGAGGCGATGGAGCTTCCGGCTCCGGGACATGGGTGTGCCCCCCTTGCAGATGACGAGTGTTGCAGGCGTCACCGTAGGGGAATCGTGGGCGAAGCACCGCCCTGCCGGTGCTTCCGCCGCACAATCGAGACCTGGAGGCGGCGCGGGCGGCCGCCGACCGCCCACCTCGGCCGACGACCGCTCCGGGAGCCCCGGGCTCCCGCCCCGCTCCGCCGTGGCGGCCGCGGCGGCCGCTCAGAGTCGGGCGCTGCTCAGGATGGCGCGGACCTGGTCGCCGATCGCGGCCTCGTTCTGCTCGAACTCCGGTGCGGTCAGCCGGTCCTGGTCGGCGGGGAGGCCGGTGAGGACCGGGGTGTGCAGGTGGCCGCCGGGAAGGTCGGGGGCGAGGTCGAGGCGCAGCCGGTTGGAGCGGTAGGCGACCTCGTTGGAGAGGTACCCGCCGCCGCCTCCGGCGACCGCGCGCGAGCCGGGGGTGGGCCCGTCGGCGCGGACGACGGGGTCGGTGGCACCTGCGGGGATCTCGGTCACGGGGGTGTTGAGCAGCACCGGGTAGGGCTGCTGGACGGCCGTCATGGCGTCGGTGGGCAGGGTGGTGCGGATGAACTGGGGGCCGTCGGCCAGGCCCGGGGCGTCGACCGGGTGCCGGGTCGTCCCGCCGGAGAGCACGCCGACGTTGTCGGTGGCCGGGTCGGCGGAGCGGGCCCGGCCGGCCCAGGCCTCCAGGGTGAACTTGCCGGGGTAGCCCTGGCTGATGCTGGTGATCAGGTCGGCGGACTGCGGGCCGGGCAGCAGGTGCGGGCCGAAGGCGCGTTCCACGATGCCGTCGGTGAAGTCGGCGTAGCGCACCGGCAGCACGACGGCCCGCACCTCGGCGGTGCTGCCGTCGGCGAGGGTGATCCGCCGTCCGTCGAGCCGCAGGACGGCCGAGCCGGACGGGTTGGCGCGGCGCGGTTCGGTGTCCAGGCCGTACGGGTCGAAGCCGCTGACGAAGATCCGGCGGAGGCCGGGCGCGGCGCTGAAGCCGCCGTCCAGTCCGCGCGAGGCGTCCTCGAAGCGGGCCCGCAGGGCGGCCCGGTCGATGGTGAACCCGGGCTGCCAGCCGGCCAGTCGGACGGTCATGGCGAGCCTGGTCCAGTACAGCGGGCGGTCGTCGAGGGCGGGCAGTTCGCCGCTCGGCCGCCGGCCCTGGGCGCGGTCCACGCCGGCCTGCCAGAGGGCCCGGCCCCAGGCGTCCACCACCTGCTCGGCGCGGTGGGCGTTCCGGGCGGAGCACAGGGCGGCGGGGAAGCCCCGGAGCAGGTCGCGCAGGCCGGAGCGCTCGGTGAACGCGGCCGTGCGGGCGTCCTGGAGGCGGGCCTGTTCGGTGTCCGGTGCCACCGCGGCGGTGGTGCGGCAGCCGGCCGGACCGGTCTGGGCGGCTTGGGCGGCCTGGGCGGCCGTCGGGGCCAGCAGGGCGGCGAGCGTTCCGGTGACGGCGGCGGCCAGTGCGGCGGCCCGGCGAATGGATGTCATGTCACCTGACAATAGATCCGGTCCTGACGTCCCGCCAGGGCGCCGCCGGGGCCTCGGCCGGCCGATCCGGTCCTGACGCGATCTTGCCGGTGGGACCGGGAACCGGGGTGACCTCTACAGCGTTGTCGTATTCGAACAGCGGTACTCGTACGGTCGTGGAGGAAGTCCCATGAGTGTGGCCCTGACGAAGGGCGGCAACGTCTCCCTGGGCAAGCAGGCCCCCGGGCTGAAGGTGGTCCGGGTCGGCCTCGGCTGGACGGCCGGGTCCGGCTGCGACCTGGACGCCAGCGCGTTGCTGTGCGGGGCGGACGGGAAGGTCGGCTCGGACCAGAACTTCGTCTTCTTCAACAACCTGCGGAGCCCGGACGGCTCGGTCCGGCACCAGGGCGCCGCGGGCGGCGGGGCCGACCGCGAGCAGATCGAGGTCCGGCTCGCGGAGGTCTCCGGCACCGTCGAGAAGATCGTCTTCGCGGTGGCGATCTACGACGCGGCGCAGCGGCGCCAGACCTTCGGCCAGGTCCGTGGCGCCTCCATCAGGCTCACCGACCCGGACGGCGGCGCCGAGGTGGCCCGCTACGACCTGGCGCCCGAGGGCAGCGAGACGGCGATGGTGTTCGGCGAGCTGTACCGGCACGGCGCGGACTGGAAGTTCCGGGCGGTCGGGCAGGGGTACGCCGCCGGGCTCGCGGGCATCGCGGCGGACTTCGGCGTGGACGTCCTGCAGCCCGCCCCGGCGGCGCCCGCGCCCGCCCCGGCCCCCGCGCCCGCCCCCGCTCCGCTCAAGCCGGCCGTGCCGCCGGCCCCCGTGACGGCACCCGCCGTACCGCAGATCCAGCCGGTGACAGGGAGTTCCCCCGTGACGTGTTTCTTCGACCCCTCGCACGGCGCCGGGACCACGGCGGTGCTGTGGTCGCCCCAGTGGGGCGTGCCGCGCCAGATCGAGACCTGCGCGGCCTGTGCCCAGCGGGTGCAGACCACCGCACCGCCGTTCTACACCCCGCAGCAGGGCTACCCGCAGCCGGTCCCGCAGCAGGGCTACCCGCAACAGGCGTACCAGCAGCAGGGCTACCCGCAGGCGCCCGGCCAGCAGGCCCAGGGCGGCGGGCGCCGCTTCGGCACCGGTGCCCTGATCGGCGCGGGCGCGGCCGGCCTGGTCGGCGGCGCGCTGCTGAACGAGGCGTTCGACGACGGGCCCGAGGTGGTCGTCAACAACTACTACGAGGACGATGGCATGTTCTGACGGACCGGGAGACCGGACGAGGACCGACCGGCCGGGGGTTCCCCCCTCGGACCGACGGCCGCACAACGCGCTTGCGCTGTGCGGCCGTTCGCATGTCCGGGCGGTTCGCGTGTCCGCTGGTCGGCCGTCCGCTCGGCGCGGGTCTCCGGGTCTCCGGGTCTCCAGGCTTCCGGATGTCCGGCCGTCCGCGTCTGCTCAGCCGTCCTGGCGCCCGCGTCGGTACGCCCCGGCGCGGGCGGCGGCCTCGGCGGCGGCGGCCGCCCGGTCGGCGGCGTCCTCGTCCAGCGGTTCGGCGGTGGTCAGCATCCGGTAGTAGAGCGGCGCGGAGACGGCCCGGACCACCTCGGACGCGTCGGTGTCCGGGGGGAGTTCGCCGCGCTCGACGGCCTCGGTGACGCACGGCGCCCATTCCTCGACCCGGCGCCGGTAGAAGTGCCGCAGTGCCTCGGCGGCGTCCGCGTCGCAGTTCGCGGCCACGATGACGGCGCGGAAGAGCGCGCCCTGGCGGGGGTCGGCCAGGGTGCGGCGGACCAGCCGGGCGTTGGCCCGCAGGTCCTCGCCGAGGGAGCCGCTGCGGGTGCGCGGCAGGGACTGCTCGGCCATGTCCGCGAGCAGGTCGGCGACCAGGGCGGTGGTGCCGCCCCAGCGGCGGTAGACGGTGGTGCGGCCGACCCCGGCCCGCTGGGCGATGTCGCCGAGGTCGAGGCCGCTGAAGCCGTGCTCGACCAGGGCGTCCTCGGCGGCCCGCAGGACGGCGGCGCGGACCCGGGCGGTCCGGCCGCCGGGGCGGACGGTGCCGGGGGTGGACGGGTCGGCAGAGTCGGCGGGCTCGGCGGGGTCGGCGGACGTGGCGGGGTCGGCGGTCATTAACGGGATTCCTGTTCCATTAGGCGGGAGGAGTCTGTTAGGTTCAAGGCATCCTAACGGAACAGGAGTCCCATTAGGGGCTTCGAGGGGAGCACTGCCATGGCCATCGCCACCGACATGGAATACCGCCGACTGGGCGCGTCCGGACTCCAGGTCCCCGCCCTCAGCCTCGGCACCGGCACCTTCGGCGGCCGGGGCCCGCTGTTCGGCGCCTGGGGCACCACCGACGTCCAGGAGGCCCGGCGCCTGCTCGACATCGCCATCGACGCCGGGGTCACCCTCTTCGACACCGCCGACGTCTACTCCGACGGCGCCTCCGAGGAGGTGCTCGGCCAGGCGGTCCGGGGCCGCCGCGACCGGGTGCTGATCTCCACCAAGGCCGGACTGCCCACCGGCGACGGCCCGCAGGACGCCGGCACCTCCCGCGCCCGCCTCACCCGGTCCGTGGACGACGCCCTGCGCCGCCTCGGCACGGACTACCTGGACCTCTTCCAGCTGCACGCCTACGACGCGGGCACCCCGATCGAGGAGGTGCTGGCCACCCTGGAGGACCTCGTCCGGGCCGGCAAGATCCGCTACACCGGCGTCTCCAACTTCTCCGGCTGGCAGCTGATGAAGTCCCTCGCCCTCGCCGACCGGCACGGCCGCCCCCGCTACGCCGCCCACCAGGTCTACTACTCCCTGGTCGGCCGCGACTACGAGTGGGAGCTGATGCCGCTCGCCCATGAGGAGGGCGTCGGCGCCCTGGTCTGGAGCCCGCTCGGCTGGGGCCGGCTCACCGGCAGGATCCGCCGGGGGCAGCCGCTCCCGGCCGGCAGCCGGCTGCACGACACCGCCGACTACGGCCCGCCGGTGGAGGACGAGCTGCTGTACCGGGTGGTCGACGCCCTGGACGGGGTCGCCGCCGAGACCGGCCGCACCGTCCCGCAGGTCGCGATCAACTGGCTGCTGCGCCGCCCGACCGTCTCCTCGGTCATCATCGGCGCCCGCAACGAGGAGCAGCTGCGCCAGAACCTGGGCGCGGTCGGCTGGTCGCTGACGGACGAGCAGGTGGCCCGGCTGGACGCGGCGAGTGCCCGTACGGCGCCCTACCCGTACTTCCCGTACCGGCGGCAGGAGGCGTTCGCCCGGCTCAACCCGCCGCTGGCGGGCTGAGCGGGGGCTGAGCCGGGCGGGCCGGGGCGGGCGGTGCGCGGGCGCGGGTCCTACGGCCGGGCCCGCACCGCCCGGTACGCGTCCACCACCGCGAGCACCGTCGGCAGCTCCGCCAGCCCGAAGTACTCGCGCCCGCGCACCGGCGCCCTGCCCTCGGCCCGGAGCGCCTTCAGCACCGCCCGCTCCAGCTCGGGCGCGTCCTCCCCGGGGAGGTCGGACATCACCCGGAGGACCCGGGTGAACCCGGCGGCGGCATGCGTCCTGAGCCGTGGCCGGGGGTCGCCGGACGTGATGCCGAACTTGACCTGACCGGCCGCGTCGTCGGTGACCACGTAGAAGGCGTCCCAGGCGTGGCCGGCGCAGAACCGGCAGATCCCCTGCCCCTGCTGGACGCCGGCGGGGCGCACCCGGGTGACGTGGCCGTCGGCGCACTCCAGCAGGTGCGGCTCCTGGCTGCCCAGCCAGGCGCCCTCCAGGACCGTTCCGCCGAGGTCCGCCACCAGCGCCGTGAAGTTCCGCCAGGCCGTGGCCGGGTCCTTCCCGGCGCAGGCCCGGCAGAGGGTGTGGCCCTGCTGGACGTCGTTCGGGCGGGGCGAGGTCAGGTGGCCCTCCGGGCAGCGGACCAGGTGGGGGGTGTTGACGCCCTTCCAGGCCGGGTAGAGGCACGTCCCGCCGGCACCCGTGACGGCGGCCCGGAACCCCTTCTCGGCCTCGGCGGGGTCGAGCCCCGCGCAGATCCGGCAGATGCCCCTGCCCTTGCCGGCCCCGCTCGGCCAGACCCGGATCAGGTGGCCGCCCCGGCAGCGCACCCGGTGCGGCACCTCGGAGCCCTGCCAGGAGTCCTCCAGGACCTCGGCCCCCAGGGCGGCCATCCGTTCGAGGAACCCCTGCCAGGCCGTCTCCGGCGTGCCCCCGGAGCAGGTGGGACACATCCCCTGGCCGTTCTTCAGCGAGGCCGGCCTGGGGGTACAGGCATGCCCCCGGGGGCACCGGCACCGGTGCGGGGACGCCGCTCCCTGCCAGGACTCCTCCTCCAGCGTCCCGCCGAGCGCCCGGACGAGCTCCCTGAACCCGTCGAGCTGCTGCCGGGCGCGCTCCTGCTTTCCGCAGACCGAGCACATCCCCTCCCTGCTCAGCAGGTTGGCCGGTCGGACGGCGGTCTCGTGACCGGCGGAGCACCGGACGCGGTAGGCACGCTTCGTCCCGCTCCAGGCGTCGAGGAGCAGGCCGCCGGCGTCGGAGACCTTCGCCTCGAAGCGCTGCCGGATCGTGCCGGCCGCTTCGGGGCACTCCCGGCACGAGCCGGTGCCCTTCCGGAGGGAGTTCGGGACGACCGTGAAGACGTGCCGGCGCGCGCAGCGCACCCGGTGCCTGGCCTTGGAGCCGAGGTACACCGGCTCGACCACCGCCCAACCGCGAGTCGCCACCAGCCGGTTGAAGGACAGCCAGGCCTCGGCCCGGATCACCGCCATGCGCCGCACGGGGGCACCTCCGTCCGTCGGCTGGGTTCGGACCGGTGTCGGTGGTGTTCCGCGGATGCCATGGCGCGCAGTGTGGCGCACGCCACTGACAGCGGGGCGGGGCGGGGAGGAGGGGCCGCGAGGGCCCCGGCCCGGGAGATGTCCGGGCCGGGGCCGGAGCGGCTGCCGTGGAGCCGGTGGCGCACGGCAGTCCGGGGGTGGGACTCAGCTCCGGTAGGAGCGGTCCAGGTGGGCCAGGTAGTGGTCCGGGCCGGGGTGGGGGTGGTCCTGGGCACCGGGGCGGTGGAGCGCGGTGCGGCCGTCGGGGTGCAGGCGGACGGTGGTGGTGGCGCGGCGGGCGACGGCCGGGTCCGCGGCGGCGCCGCCGGGGTCGGCGAGGACCGGGGTGTCCGGGGCGAAGACGGCGGCGGCCTCGTCCGGCGTGGCCGCGGGCGGGCGGCCGGTGCGGTTGGCGCTGCTGACGTAGAGCACCGGGAAGTCGTCAAGGAGCGGCGCCAGCGGCTCCCAGCGGGCGCCGAACAGCAGGGTCCAGCCGTCCTTCGCCGCCGGGGCGAGCCACGGCGGGACGTCCCGTGGGCCGCGCAGGGGCGCGAGCAGGGTGACGCGTTCCTCGGTGAGCAGCCGGTGGGCGAACCGGAGGGCGGCCGGGCCGAGGTCGAGCAGGCCGGTCAACTCGCCGACCGTGGCGGGGTGGTGGGCCCACAGGGCGACGGCCTGGCCGGCCGGGCGCCGCTTGGCGGTGTTGACGGCGGCGGGCCGGGTGGCGGCGACCACGCAGGTGAGCGGGGCCGGGTTGGGCAGCACGACGGCGCGGCCCCGGTCGAGGGCGGTGCGGACGGTGGTGGCGTCGGTCGGGTGGCTCATGCGGGGGCCTCGGGGTCGTCCTGGGTGAGGCCGCCCAGGTAGGCGGCGAAGGCGGATTCGTCGACGACGGCGCGTCCGGTCCGGTAGGCCCGGCGTTTGATCCAGGCGGTGGCGGCCCTGGCCTGGTCGGCGTCGAGGCGGTGGCCGAGCCGGGCGGCCACCGCGCCGGCCACCCGGGTGCTCGCCAGCTGGGTGAGGACGATGCTCGGCTCGATGCCCAACAGCGCGCGCGGGTCGTACGGTTGGAACAGGTCCGGGTCGACGAAGGGCGTGCCGGTGGAGATGGTGCCGACGCCCGTGCCGACTACCGGGGTGGTCACCGTCAGTGGCACGTCGGTCTGTTCGGACACCAGGGCGGCGATGACGGGCAGCCGGGTCAGGTCGGGCGCCCGCCACCACAGTTCGGTGGCCGGGTCGGTCGCCTGATCGGTCGCCCGTCCGGCGGCCTGGCCGGATGCCCGTCCGGTGGCCCGCTCGCCGGTCGGGTCCGCAGGGCCGAGCAGCAGTGCGGCGCGCTCCGGGTCGTGGGCGAGGAGGAAGAGCAACTGCTCGGTGGCGACCAGTCCGGAGCGCTCCGCCAGGCCCAGCCAGGAGCTGGCGACCACCCGCACCCCGGCCCGGAGGGCCTGGAGGGTGTTGGCCAGACCGAGCCCGAGGTCGTTGTGGAGGTGTGAGCCGAGGACCGTCTCCGGTCCGGCCGCTGCGCCGACCCGGGTGAACATCTCCGCCGCCTCGACCGGGAG
The DNA here is from genome assembly GCF_042796115.1 of Kitasatospora sp. NPDC056446. Classification (NCBI taxonomy): domain Bacteria; kingdom Bacillati; phylum Actinomycetota; class Actinomycetes; order Kitasatosporales; family Streptomycetaceae; genus Kitasatospora; species Kitasatospora sp. NPDC056446. Next base: position 57,556 of record NZ_JBHTRF010000051.1, read on the forward strand.
TTGGCGGCCGACGGTGTCGGCGAGGAGGACCGTGCCGGCTCCGGCGGCGGTGAACCCGGCGGCCGCCTCGGCCATCAGGAGGTGGTCGGCGCGGGAGGCGTCCGCCAGGCACAGGTCGACGGCGACCTCGTCGCCGGCGAGGTCGCGCACGGCCTTGACCAGGTCCGTTCCGGCGGCAAGCGCCGTACGGGCGTCCTGGTGCACCATCACCCGGGCCATCGCCTCGGAGGCCGGGACGACGGCCATCACCCGTGCGTGCGCGGTCCCGCGGACCGAGGCGACCGCCTGCCGGACGTCCGCCAGGGTGCCCCGGCAGACGGCCGCGACGCTCACCAGTCCCTCGGCCTCGACCGCGACCTGTCGCACCGCCTCGAACTCCTCGGCGCACACGGCGGGGAAGCCCGCGGCGAACACCACGTGGCGCGGCCCGTCCGCGCCGAACACCGCGCCGTGCTCGCGGGCGAGCCGGACCCGGAACGGGCCCGGCATCAGTGTCTTGGCCTGGGCCCCGTCCCGCGCGGACTCCTCCCAGACCACGAGCCGGCCGGCCCTCGCCGACTCCCGTACGACGTCCCCCACCGGTGAGCCTCCCCAGGCTGTCCCGCAGCTGTCCCGAACCGGCCGCCACGCACCGGATGCCGTGTTCGGCCGGATGCCGTGCTCGGCGTGCCACGAACGTGCCACGAAGGTGCCACGCCCACGGACGGAAACCCTAGCGCGACTCGAATCCGGCGAAGACGTCCGTCCGGCGCGCGGATCGGGCCATTCGGCCGGGGCGGGTTTCGGCCGCGCGGGGATGTCCGGCTGGTACGGAAGTTGCCCATGGGGAACGTGAGTTGGCGTGTGCTGTGCGCAGGGATGGAAGGAACTGTGTTCGAATGTCGGCAGGTGCATGCTGTTCTCGGGGGCGGCGGTGGCCGCCAGGCGGTGCTCCGCCGCTGCTCAACCGCCTGACGGCGGGCGCCGGGAGCGTCGGTCCGACGGCCTCGTAACGTCTGATGAACTGTCAAAGTTCCTTGTTTTCCTGCGAACTTGTGGGAGGCCGTTTTAAGCTCCCGTTAACAATGGCGGCTTTCCGCCACTCACGAACTCCCTCACGAGGTCGGGCGGCAGGCCCAACTAACCGATGAGAGCAGGGATGACGACGACAAGTGAACGAACGGCCGGTGCCGCACGCGGCCCGGACCGAGAGCGACCGGGCGGGCTCGGGCGACGCGCCATGGGCGGCGCCGCGGCGCTGGCCGTGATCGGTGCCTGCTCGTTGGCGGCGGCGCCGGCGGCGCACCCGCAGACCGGCGACGGGACGGTGACGGTCCGGGTGATCCGGGCCGTGGACACCACCGGGGTGTGGACACCCGTGCTGGAGCCGGGCATGGCGGGCGTGAAGGTGACGCTCACCGACGACTCGGGTGTCGGCATCGAGGGCACCACGGCGGCCGACGGAACGGTCACGCTGGCGCCCGCGTCGAGCAAGGCGAGCGGCGGCAAGTACCGGGTGCAGGTGGTGAATCCGAAGCCGGGCGTGCTCTTCCCGGCCTTCGCCTCCCGCCAGGGCCTGGCCGGCGCGCCGAACCAGCTCAGCAGCAACGAGGAGTTCGTCGACCTCTCCGGCGGCAAGAAGGCGGAGCTCACCACCGGGCTGTGGAGCCCGGGCGACTACTGCCAGAAGAACGCGACGCTGGTGACGACCTGCCAGCCCGCGACCCGGGAGGGCGGGGCGGCGCACACGCTGGTCTCCTTCCCGTACGGCTCCCGGGGTGTGGCCGGCACCGACGCGACCGTGACCGACCTGGCGACGGTCGCGCAGACCGGCAACGTGTACAGCATCGCCTGGAACAGGGCCGACAAGCGGATCTTCTCCGCGGCCTCGGCCAAGCGCACCACGGCGTACGGCCCCGGCGGCCCCGGCGCGATCTACGTGACCGACCCGGTGCAGAAGAAGACCACCCAGTTCGCCACCGTCCCGGACGCGGGCACCACCGCGCACGGTCCGGACAACGACGACGCCTTCCTGGTGGCGACGGGCAAGGAGAGCCTCGGCGCCATCAAGATCACCGACGACGGCAAGGACCTCTTCGTCGTCAACCTGCACGACCGCAAGCTCTACCGCTACGACGCCACCGGGCCGACCGCCGCCGCGCCCAAGGCCGCGTACGCGATCCCGGACCCGGGCTGCCCGTCGGCCGGGGACTGGCGCCCGTTCGGGCTCGGGCTGCAGGACGGCACCGGGTTCCTCGGCGGCGTCTGCTCGGCCGAGTCCACCGGCAAGCCCTCAGACCTGCGCGCCCTGGTGCTGCCGTTCGACCTGGCCACCGGAGCCTTCAAGGCACCCGTGCTGGACCAGCCGCTCGACTTCCCGCGCGGCAACACGGTCGGCACCACGTGCCCCGGCGCGGGCTGGTTCCCGTGGCAGGACACCTTCCCGGAGTCGCAGCGGGGCCACGCCTGCACCGACTACTACCTGGCCAACCCGGAACCGGAGCTGGCCGAGATCGCGTTCGAGACCGACGGCTCGATGCTGGTCGCCTTCCGGGACCGCTTCGGCGACCAGTCGGCGGCGAACCCGACGGCCGGCCAGGGAGGCAAGGTCCTGTCCGGCGGTGACCTGTACAAGGCCTGCCCGGTGAACGGCACGTACGTGCTGGACACCAACAACGGCTGCGGGGCGACGACCCGGGGCACCCGGTTCTTCGACAACTTCCGCATCGGCCACAACAACCCGGCGAACGCCGGGATGGCGTTCTCCAAGGTCGAGGACTCCATCGCGACCTCGGGCTACGACAGCAACGGCATGGCCTTCGGCTACGGCACGGCGTTCGTGAAGCGCGACGGCAAGGCCGACGGCGGGCTGCGGCTCAACCCGGTCGGACCGATCCCGCCGTTCGGCAAGGGCGCCGCGATGGGCGACCTGGAAGTCCTCTGCGACCAGGCACCGCTGCAGATCGGCAACCGGGTCTGGTACGACCCCGAGCGCAGCGGCCTCCAACTGCCGGGCCAGCGCCCGGTCCCGGGGGCCACCGTCCACCTGTACGACGAGTCGGGGAAGCTGGTCGGTACGGCGAAGACGACGGCGCGCGGCGAGTACTACTTCGACGACAGCAATGTCGAGGGCGGCCTCAAGCCGAAGACCAAGTACACGATCAAGCTGGACAATCCGGCCGACTACGCCAAGGGCGGGCCGTTGTTCCAGTGGGTGGCCACCGAGCACGACGTCGGTGACAACCATTTCGTCGACTCCAAGGGCATCGTCCCGACGGGCGGGAAGTACCCCGAACGGGCACTGACCACCGGCGGGCCCGGAGAGAACGACCACACCTACGACTTCGGGTTCCGCCAGCAGGAGGGTGTGCTGCGCCTGGTCAAGCACGACCAGGACGGCAAGCCGCTGGCGGGCGCCAAGTTCCAGCTGTGGCACGAGACGAACGGCACCGACGGGCTGCAGCCGACCGGCGACAAGCCGGACACCAAGGTCGGCGAGCCGTGCACCACCGGGGCCGACGGCATCTGCGGCGGCAGCGGGCGGGTGGGCACCTACTACTGGCAGGAGCTGAGCCCGCCCGACGGCTACTCGGCGCCGGAGGTCACGGTGTTCGGTCCGCTGGTGCTCGACGTGGACAACCTCGACGCCGGCGTCTCGGTGACGGCGGTCAACCGGCTGATCCCGACGCCGACCCCGACCCCGACGCCCACGCCGACCCCGACGCCGACCGACACGTCGGTTCCGCCGACGACGTCGACGCCGGTACCGGCGCCCCCGGCCCCGCCGGGCCCCGCGTCCGGGCAGCTGCCCAACACCGGTGCGGGAGCGGGCATCCCGCTGGCCGTGACCGGGGCGGCGGTGCTGACCGCCCTCGGCACGGCGCTGGTGGTGCTGGTCCGCAAGCGCCGGACCGCCCGGCACGGGTGATCCCGTAACCGGACCGGACCGGGCTTGACCGGGTTTGACCGGATCGGGCGGGGGCGGGGGGCCCGGGGGGCCCCCCCCCCCCCCCCGGGGGGGGCCCCCCCCCCCCCCGGGGCCCCCCCCCCCCCCCCAAAACCCCCAGAACCCCAGAACCCACAGCCGGACCACCCACAAACACCACCA